>JBGPSS010000071.1:0-5760 GCA_041490225.1 Hadesarchaea archaeon | reverse complement strand
CGCGTTGGTGGAGGTCGTGATCCTCGCGCTCATCGCCGCTGGCTTGGGCTTCGTCTTGGCTAGCACCAGCTTTCAAACTTTTTTCGGGGTGCTCGGAGGAGTGCTGCTCGTCGTGCTCAGCTTGTTCACCTTCGTCAAGTTGAGGGCCAAGACCCCGAAGTTGAGCAGCGCTGCGTTGGGATATCATCCGGTCGTCGGCGGGGTAATCTACAGCACAGTGCTCAACCCGAGCGTCTTCATCTGGTGGGCGACCGTTGGCTTCGCGATGCTGATGGAGGCGGTGCTGGTTGCATCTTTCGCTGGCGTCGCGCTTTGGTTGGTCGGACATTTTATGGCGGACATCGCTTGGTTCTCATCGGTTTCGTATCTTGTGGCGAGGGGCAAGTGGTCAAAGGATAGCAAGGCACAGAAATATCTGCTGGTCACGTTTGGGTGCATGTTGTTAATCTTTGGGTTTTACTTTTTGGTTAAATATGCGGCGCTGGTTTGATGTACGCAAGTGATTTATTAAAGGGAGTGAAAGTTTTTGTGCTGAGGAGGAGCTTAAAAAATGCTTGGAAGATATAGCGAAAGAAAAGGACAAATTAACGCTATTTCGGTTGTAATACTCATAATTATCTCAATAGGTGTTGGGGCCGCTGGTTTTGTCGTTGGGTCTAGGGAAGTTCGAGAGTTGACGGGGCCGCAAGGACCACCAGGTGAAAACGGCGCCACGGGGCCACACGGACAGGCAGGGCCACAGGGGCCTCAAGGACCAACAGGATCGACTGGACCTCAGGGCCCAGGTGGATCGCAAGGACTAATAGGACCGCATGGGTATGGGTTCGCTAGTTTTATCGTGGCAGCGTACAACTCAATCGACAACGAGAACGCCGATTTCGTATGCGATGGCGAGAATGACCAGGTCGAGATCAACGCGGCGATAGACAACCTGCCAGAAAACGGCGGCTCAATTTACCTGAGAGAGGGCACTTACATTTTGTCCGACAACATCATCATCTCCAAGTCGAACGTAGCATTGGTGGGTGCCGGAGCTTCAACGATGCTCAAGATCAAAGACAGCAAGAATGCGAACATGTACGTGATATACGCTTCGGGCAAGGTCAACCTGCTGATTCAAAATCTGCGAATAGACGGCAACAATGCGAACCAGACAGCTGGCGTAATGTACGGGATTTATTTCACCAGCGTGGAAAACTCGAAAATCGCAGACAGCTGGATGGAGAACTCGTATGCTGGTATCACCTTGTTCTCCGCGAGCAACAACATCGTCACAGGTAACACCTCCCAAGGGAACACCAATGACGGCATCTACTTGGACTCATCGAGCAATAACATTATCACAGGCAACATCTGCCAAGGAAACGGCTATGGCGTCGTGTTGAACTTCTCGAGCAATAACATTATCACAGGCAACATCTGCCAAGGAAACAGCTGGCACGGCATCTGGGTGAGCGTCTCGAGCAACAACACCGTCACAGGCAACACGGTCAATGGTAACTCTCAGGCGACAAATAACACCTATGACGGCATTTACATTATCAGCAGCAGCGACTATAACAATATACAGGGCAACACGGTCAGGCAGGGTACAGGAGCCAAACAGCAGCGCTACGGCATCAGCATAAACTCGACGAATTGCGATAACAATCTCGTGATCAACAACGACTTGTACCAAGCGGGAGCTACGGCGGACCTAAGCGATGCGGGCACTGGGACGATAGTAGCTGGAAACAGGCTCTCGGATGGTACTCTTGGCGGTCAGGTACGTTTTAGTACTCTTGTCGTCGCGGCTTCAAATTCAAAGGACAAGGCGCAGGCTGATTATGTTATTCCAGATGGCTCGACTTCAGCGCAAACGGTGATAAATGCGGCGATAAACGCATTACCGGACAACGGTGGCATGGTCTACCTCGCAGAGGGAACTTTTACCGTAAGCGATAACATCATCATCTCGAAGTCGAACGTCGCGATTGTAGGCTCAGGAGCTTCAACCGTGATCAAGATCAAAGACCACAAGGACGCGGACATGAGCGTGTTCTACGCTTCGGGAAAAGTCAACCTGCTTATTCAAAATCTGCGAATAGACGGCAACAATGCGAACCAGACAGCTGGCGTAATGTACGGGATTTACTTCACCAGCGTGGAAAACTCGAAAATCGTAGACTGCTGGGTAGAGAACTTGACGTCAAGTGGCGTCACCCTGTATTCCTCGAGTAATAACACTGTTACTGGCAACACTTGCCAAGGGAACGTCGGAAACGGCATCGGTCTGCAATCATCGGATAACAACAACATCATCACGGGCAACACCTGCAAGGGGAGCACCGATGGCATCTCCTTGTTAGACTCGAACAATAACATCATCACGGGCAACATCTTCGAGGGGAATTCTGACACTGGCATCTTCTTGCACTCCTCGAGCAACAACATTATCACGGGCAACATCTCCGAGGGGAACAGTGCAGAGGGCATTTACTTGACTATCTCGAGTGATAACAACACTGTTATTAACAATATGATAGTAGGCAACTCCCAAGCCGATGACAACATGTACGGCGGCATTGTACTTTTCGCCTACGCCAACTACAACAACATCCAGGGCAACACGGTCAGGAGTGGCTCGGGGGCAAAACGACAGCGTTATGGTATAAGTATAGGCACGTCGAGTTGCGATAATAACCTCGTGATCAACAACGACCTCTACCATGCTGGTGTTGCGGGTGACAACTATGATGTGGGAACTGGGACGATATTCCGCAACAATCGACTAACGACTGGATGGGCGGCAGGTTATGGTTAAAACGGTGCCAACAAATCATTTTAGATTTTTCTAATTTTTAGAGAATATCGCACAAAAATTTGTAAGTGTACGTATAGTGCCCAAGTTTTTTTACCTCAGCAAGATCGGTAGGGTCGTCTATGTCGGTAGCTACGGTGATAGAACGGTAGATGCGAGGTTTGACGCCGGCGCGACTAGCCTCCGAGAGGTGCGCTGGAAAACTCTCCCCGCCGAAACGTGTGGCCATGATGTCAGGCGGACTAAGAAAAAGCGCGTTTGTTCCATTGTTCTTTGAAGGAGCGATAACAACGTCTCGCTGCGAGGAAGCCATCGCCACGATGTTCTCGATGTCGACGGTTGTCAGCAAAGGTATGTCGGAGGGCATTATCAGCACCGATGTGGCTCCGTTTGTGATGGCGCTCTGTATGGCGATTTTCAGCGCTTCGTTCAATTCCACTCCGGGCTCAGCGACTCCGTCCGCTCCGTTTTTTCTGGCAAATTTTATGATATAGTCGTCTGGGGAAACGACGATCGTGCCCGTTATCGACCGCGCGCCGCTAATCGCCTTCAGCACATCTTTCAACATCGCGAGGACGAGCTCGCGCCTCTGCTTGGCGGTGAGCACGGCGCTCAGGCTCGACTTCGCCTCCCTCAAGCGTTTGACCGGGACGATCGCAAATGTCAGCATATTCTCAAAACACATTTATTGAGCAGCGCATCTTTATGATGGTATCTAGATGAATTCAAACGCACATATCGGGCGCGAGGTCAGCTACTCCAACAACGTCTTCCTACCCATCACAAACCTTTGCCGAAACCTCTGCTCTTACTGCGGATTCAGGCGCGACCTGAACGATGGCGCCTGGTTCATGTCACCAGAAGAGGTCATCGAGCTCGCGAAACGGGCGAAGGTCGCAGGGTGCTCGGAAGCCTTGATCACGCTCGGCGAACGGCCCGATGTCCACGTCGAGGCCAGAGAAAAGTTAGAAGAATTCGGATACAAAAATACAGTTGATTATCTGACAGAAATCTGCAAACAAATTTTAGAGCTCGGATTGTTGCCCCACACGAATGCCGGCACATTGAACGAACGTGAGCTCCTTCGTCTGCGCAGATACAACGCCAGCATGGGGCTGATGCTCGAATGCGCTGCGGAACTCCCCGCACATAAAAACAGTCCCAGTAAAAATCCAAAGTCGCGTCTCAAAGTCATCGAAGCCGCGGGTAAACTTCGAATCCCTTTCACGACTGGCCTGCTCGTGGGCATCGGTGAAAGTTTTGAAGACCGCGTGCGTTCGTTGCTGGAGATAAAAAATCTTCACGATCGTTATGGCCACATCCAAGAAATAATCGTCCAGCCTTTCGCGCCAAAACCAAACACACAAATGGCTAGCTGCGCTGGCCCGAACGAGGTCGAGCTTCTTTCGACGGTTGTGACGGCGCGGTCATTCATGCCGGAGATGAGCATTCAAGTGCCGCCCAACCTCGTGTCAGACGTTGGACGCTTCCTGTTGGCCGGTGCTAACGATCTAGGAGGCATATCGTCCGTGACGCCAGATTTCATAAATCCTGAAAGACCGTGGCCGACCATAAAGAAAATCGAAGCGGCTATCGAAAATATCGGGTTCTCGCCACGCGAACGCTTACCTATTTACCCACGTTACGCTTTGGACAAAAGTTTCATGTCAAAGGAAGTTTATGAGTGCGTAAGTAAATTGGCGGATGTCAATGGTTATCGGAGGCAGGATTGATGTTTGACAAATTATTCGACTCACTTGATCCAAAATTTTGCGGGATCATTGAAAAAGCGTTAGAGGGGAAGGGAATAACCGTCGAGGAATGCGAGCGCTTGTTGCATGCGAAGGGAAGAGAACTTCACGCGCTTGTTTTGGCGGCGGATGAAGTTAGACGCCGGAGAGTTGGTGATGTCGTGACTTATGTCGTGAATAGAAACATCAATTATTCCAACATTTGCGTGGGCGACTGCAAGTTCTGCGCGTTCAAACGCAACCGAGGCGACAAGGGCGCATACACGTTGACCTTGGAACAGATCTCAGATAAAACGAAAGAAGCGCTCAATTTTGGTGCGACTGAAATTTGCATGCAAGGCGGCCTCAACCCTGAGCTCACGCTCGAAAACTACGTTGCGATGCTGAAAGCAATCAGAAACGTATCGGCCGACATCCACATACACGCGTTCTCGCCGGCTGAATTGAACTTCATCGCGAGACAAAGCGGGCGGTCTTTAAAAGAAGTGATTGAAACTTTGCTGGCGGCTGGATTGAACTCGGTGCCAGGAACAGCGGCGGAAATTCTCGCCGATAGGGTGCGGGATATAATTTGTCCGGGAAAAATTAGCTCAAGCGAGTGGCAAACGACGATCAAACTCTGCCATAGTTTGGGTTTGCCGAGCACAGCGACTATGATGTACGGTCATGTTGAGACGCCGCGCGAGCAAGCTGAGCACATGGCGCTCGTGCGAGAAATCCAACGCGAGACGCACGGTTTCACCGAATTTGTGTTGCTCCCCTTTATGCACGAGAACACGCCGCTTCAACTGGAAGGCATCGCGCGGGATGGCTCAAGCGGTGTGGATAACATTCGTGTTCACGCGGTCGCAAGACTCATGTTGGCCGGATACATCGACAACATACAAACATCCTGGGTCAAGCTTGGGCCGAAGGTCGCGCAGATAATGTTGAACGTGGGGGCAAACGACCTCGGTGGCACGTTGTTGGAGGAAAACATTTCGCGTGCGGCCGGCGCTCGGATTCAAATAATGACCACACAAGAATTAGAGCGATTGATCAAGGAAATTGGGAGAATCCCTAGGCAGCGGACGACGACGTATGGCACGCCTCAGATGGGCGGCAGCTTAATGTCCGCGAGGGGGAGCTGCAGGATAGCCCGCGCGAGCCTGACCAGCGCCGCATGATCGGGCATCATCAGGTCTGCGAACATCGCCCTCATTCCAAGCT
>JBGPSS010000070.1:0-5813 GCA_041490225.1 Hadesarchaea archaeon | reverse complement strand
ATTGTAGCGCCAGTGTTGTAGTTCCAGCGTGGGATATTGTCGTCATTATCAAAGAGGTAAATTTTGTTGCTACCGGCGGCGATATAGTTGCCGTTTGACGAGATAGAGACCGAATTAATCCTATAACCAGTTTTGTAGCTCCATCGTGGGGTGTTATCATCCTTGGAGAATAAATAGATCATGTTATTACCACCACCGGCGGCTATGTAGTTGCCGTCTGATGATATGGAGACCGAACTGATACCGTCGTTAGTATGGTGTATCCAGCGTGGGGTACTATTATCCCTCGAGAATAGGTAAACCCCCCAGACGTTACCGGCGGCTATGTAGTTGCCGTCTGATGATATGGAAACAGAATTGATGCCATAGTTAGAAGTGTAAATCCAGTTGGGGGCGCTATCGTCCTTAGAGAAGAGATAAACCCTGTTGCCAGCGTCACCCGCGGCGATATAATTACTATCTGAAGAAATCGAGACCGAGTTGAAAGATGTATCACTGTGGTAGTTCCAATCTGGCGCCTTTTCGGGTATACTGCGCGCGCCACCATCACCACGTGACACATCAGAGCTAAGGGCCTGCCTCTCGGCCGAACCGCTCGCCCTAACCACAGTTGCGAACAAGCCGACGAGAATGACCCCTATTAAGGCAAACGCCCCGAAACGCCCAAGTGCCAAAATATGTGAATTTTTATACACGCGTATACCTCGATCCAAAATAATATGTAAATTTTGCCCTATTAAACCTTTGCTAAGCTGTACAAAAATATAATAATTTAAAATCGAACACGGCCATTTTATCAAAAATCTGGCCTATCACTAGAAAAATATTGGTATTTCATGCTCGGCGCTCTCAGCGGAATCTGCAGCGTGAATGACGTTCTCCGTTATGCTTGATCCATAATCCCCGCGGATCGTCCCTTTAGCCACCTTCGCCGGGTCAGTTGCGCCTATCAACTCCCTCATCTTGGATATCGCACGATCTCCTTCGACCAACATCGCCACGACAGGCCCTGAAAGCACATGGTCAACCAAACGTTCAAAGAAATCTTTGCCGCGATGGACCGCGTAGAGCCGCTCGGCCGTCGCACGGTCCATATTTATCCTTTTCATCGAAACTATGCGAAGACCCGCCCGTTCGATCATACCAACAATTTCTTCAGTCAGACCTTTCTTGACTCCGTCGGGCTTTACCATGACGAACGTTCGCTCGTTCATTTCTTGGCCCTCGATTTTCGCGCGCGTTCCGTCCACTTGGCCTTGAGCGATTTCCTGCCCAAATTCATGTTACGCTCACATTTGCTCGAACAGAAGAACAGAATGGCGCCATCTCTCTTCACAAGCATCAACCCCGTGCCTGGCTCCACGCGGCCGCCGCAGAAGAAGCACTTCCTCACCACCGGCATCTACGGCACCCTTATTTCTCGCGCCTCTCTGTCTGTCTCGCGCAACATCAAAAAGTCCCCCACTTTCACTGGGCCTTTGACGTTGCGAATGAGTATCCTGCCCTTGTCGCGACCGTCCAACACGCGACATCTGACCTGCAGTATCTCACCAGTTATCCCCGTGCGGGTGCGAATTTCTATCACTTCCGCGGGGATGCCGAACTCCACTGGCATTAGATTCACTTCTTGAGTTCTTTGATCTTGTCGATGATACCCTTGACGGCGTGCGTCGCCTGACCGGCCTCCGCAATCGCAATCGCCGCTGTTGGCACAGCTATGCCCACGGCTGCCCCCAGCTCGCGTTTGGTTGGTACGTAAACATATGGTATTTTTTTCTCGTCACAAAGAGGTGGCAAATGCGCCACTATCTCGGCCGGTTCGACATCTTCGGCTATTACGACCAAAACAGCCTTCCCACGCTCCACCGCCTTCGTGGTTTCATTCGTACCCTTTCTGATCTTACCAGTATCGCGAGCAGCTTCTACCACAGAGTAGACTTGGTCTGCAAGCTCCTTGGGTACCTCGAATTTTACATACATCGATTTAGCCACACTCAACACCTCCTTCAGCCTTGCCTCATCATTCATGGGTTGTGGCTGATATGACGTTAGAGCGACATGTTTTAAACGCTATCGGTGCCCATACACAAAGACAAATTTAGGGGTTTTTATATCAAGGCGCACAAAACCGTAACGTTCGAATTGTACTATATCCCCGTCCAATAGGTTGGTGACTGCTGCCTCCGCTAGACCAACTTCACGCGATGCATCCGGTTTTAAAACTTCGACCTCAACCGCGCCCGCTGAAACCCATTGAATTTTCGGTGCTTCTGCGAGCTCGCGGCTGTGAAATTTTGCCTCGAATGGGTCATGCGATATGATTTGCACATTCATCAAGTCTTTCAGCCTGACTATTTGCCCCACGCCAATATCAACAGCATCCACCTTGGAAATGTAAACTATCAGAGAATCGCCTTCGTAGAGCAACCGCAGCAACCGCTCACCTCGCTCAGGGTGGCTTGGATGCAGGCGCAGCTTGGCTTCCTGTATTTTTGGTGAATTTTTCACACGCAACTTCACTGCGTTTGGGACGAAGAAGTAACGATTTGCGCGAGCGTCAACTATCCTACGGTTATATGCCGCGAGGGTCTCCCAACTCAACACCGAATCCACCGGGGTCGGGCCCAAATCTACGATCACCTGCTTTATCGTCTCCGGCAAGAATCCACGACGCATCAGGGCCGCAATCGTACCTAGCCTCGGGTCGTCATATCCGGAGAAATCCCCGCTACGGATGCCCCGCATAGTCTGGGTCTTGCTCAACACCGCCCCCCCTATCGTCAGGCGTCCATATTGTACCGCTGTCGGGTATTTCCATCCGAGGTGGTCGAAGAGGAAACGTTGCCTGGTCTCGTTGACGACGTGCTCCTTCCCGCGGATGACATGCGTAACGCCCATATCATGATCGTCCACGGCGACCGAGAAGTTGTAAAGCGGCCATACCTTATAGCGATCGCCCACCCTCGGGTGCTCGGCTGTGATCACCCGCAATGCTGGCCAGTCGCGTACCGCAGGATTTGGGTGCTTCAAATCTGTTTTGATGCGGACGACGACATGCTCTTCTTGATACTTGCCCTCCAACATGGCGCGCCATCGCTTGAGCTGTTCGTTCGCGGACAATCCTCTACATGGACACGGCTTACTTCTGTCCCTCAACCGTCTGAATTTCATCACGTCGCAGGTGCAGACGTAGGCACTTCCTGCCTTCAAAAGCTCCTCCACGTATTTGTAGTAGATTTCCAAGCGATCCGATTGCACGTATTCTTCATCCCAATCGATTCCGAGCCACCGTAAGTCTTCCCTTATCTTGTCGTACATCTCAAGCATGGCGTTAGCTGGGTTTGTGTCTTCAAAGCGCAGGATGAACTTGCCGCCATATTTGCGCGCGTACTCGTAGCTCAGGAACGCAGCGCGAACGTGGCCGATGTGCAACGGGCCGTTCGGGTTCGGAGCGAATCGCGTCACGACCCTTGGATATTTATCGATGTCTGGCAATTCTGGAAGGCCTCGTCGCTCCACCCGTTTCGGCGACTCCATACCACCAAGCTCACGTAACTTGGCCTGTTGCTCACCAAGCGAAAGTTTGTTGACTTCTCTCACAACCTTCTCCACTATCTGCACCAATCGCTTGGCTTTAGACTTGAGCTCTGGTCGAGTCGCTATCAATTTACCAACAACAGATTTTGCGTCCGCGTGACCCTCATGCTTCACAGCATTCGCAAGCGCCCACCGCAGCGCCTCCTTATCAAACTCTTTCAATCGATCACCGCTACATGAAGATTTTAGTTACCATCGCATTAAAGTTGAGCTTTTAAGATTTTGGGGCCACCCGCCCACGATGTTTTTTGTTCAAAACTCGCGCTCGACCGTGAAATCCGCAAGCTCAAGTAAAAATCGCTTCGCCTTGGAATCTGGCAGCACGTCCAATCTAGATTTCGCCCTAGCTACAAGCTCTCGTGCCTTTTTAGTGGCGTGGTCGATGGCGCCCGTGTCTTTCAGCATCTTGATGGCTGCTTTTATCTCTGCTTTTGAAGCTTTTTTTTTGCCAAGCACGCTTGCGATCTTCTTTCTGCTGCTGGGCGCAGCTTCAAGCGCCCTAACTATAATCAGTGTGCGCTTGCCCTCGCGGATGTCGCTGCCTATCGGTTTTCCAAACTTTTTCTCTTCTCCCACCAAACCGAGCACATCGTCTTGGATCTGAAAAGCTATCCCTATCAGCCTGCCGTACTCCGCCAGCGCCTTGACTTGCTCTGGCTTTCCCCTTCCAAGCAACGCGCCAACCTTCGTCGACGCTTCTATCAACGCCCCAGTCTTTCCACTCACCATCTTCAGGTATTCCTTCTCCCCGATATCCTTCATTTCTTCGAACAGCATGTCGAGCGCCTGCCCCTGACATATCTCGAAGCTGGCCTTGCTCAACGTGTCAAAAAGTTTTACCACACGATCTGCGGGCAACTTCAACCTCTTCGCGTTTGCAGCTACAGCCTCGAAGACTTTGGCAAAAAGAGCATCTCCTGCTATGATCGCGACTGGCTCCCCCCAAATGGTGTGGACTGTCTTGACATTGCGCCGAAACTTATCTTTGTCCATTATGTCGTCGTGGATGAGGGTAAAAGTATGCAAGAGTTCCAGCGCTGCTGCCGTTTCCACTGCATCTTCCGCTTTTCCCCCAACGGCCTCGCACGCGATGAGGACCAAACATGGCCTCAATCGCTTTCCTCCTGCTTCCAAAAGATGTTTGCTCGCCCTCGCGAGGACCTCAGGCTCGATGCTCTCGGGCACGAACTTTTTCAGCTCGGCCTCGATCAGCTTCACTTGGTCTTCCATACATTTCATGATGTCCATCTAACCACTCAACTTCAGCGACCTACCATTTTGCAACAGGTGCAGCTGATCATCGGAATATCCGATATCATGCCCTATGTCCATCATCGCCTCAAGCTTATCTTGAGTACCGTGACAAGGTATCAAATGTTCCGCCTTTATCATCTTGAGGAACTCTATCGTGTCCTTCCGCCCTGCATGCCCTGAAACATGAACATCTCTGTATATGCGCGCCCCCTGCGCGTTCAGCTTCGTTTCGAGGATTTTCCTGTTAGATTCGTTTATTGGGTTCGGGATCACGCTTGAAGAAAAAATCACTTCGTCTCCATGATCAATCTTGAATGGTAGTTGTCCATCCGCGATTCTGGTCAAAAGCGCCGTTGGTTCCCCTTGATGTCCAGTAACAACAAGCACGTAGTCACTCCTGAATTTATCCACCTCCTTCAGCACGTTCTTCACGACATTGGCTCGCCCGTGGATGCGAAGCTCCGGCGGAAAATCTACCAAACCCAACTTTGTCGCTGCTGCAGTATAATTGCGTAACGATCGTCCTAGTAATATTGGAGTTCTCCCCATCTCAAAGGAAATATCGACGATAGATTTTATGCGAACGATGTGGGATGAAAAAGTTGTGGCCAAGACCGCACCCTTCGCCTCCGTAGCTTTCTTCATCACTTCCCTCAGCATATCGCGCGCGTACGCCTCGGATGGCGTGGGGCCTGGCTCATCCACACGGATCGCACCAACACACGCTGCCAACACTCCCCGTTTACCAAGTCGCCTCAGCCTCTTGTAATCGGTGCGTTCGCCGAGCAACGGCTGGTCGTCCAGCTTGAAATCGCTGGCAAACAGTACCGACCCACCTCCGCCGCTAACTGCTATCAACGATGTCTGCAGTATGCTGTGGGTCGCTTTGATGAATTCGAGCCTGATGCCGCCAACCTCGACCATCCCGCCAGGAGCGACCGTCTTCAGCTTGTTTTTTAACT
>JBGPSS010000069.1:0-5893 GCA_041490225.1 Hadesarchaea archaeon | reverse complement strand
TGGCTACGAAAAAAGGCGAGATATGGGTAGACCCTCGACTTTTTCGTCATGTTGACACCTTGCGAGTTTTTAACCTACGTCAGTGATTTTTTTCTGAGGCGTTTCCATGCGAAAATTCAACTTCCACACCCACACGCTTTACTCGGATGGCGAGTGCCTCGCGTCCAGCATCGCCGAGGCGGCGGAGGCCAGCGGCCTGGCGGCTGTCGCAATCACCGACCATGGCCCTGAACTGTCGGTTGGTATAGATCCAGCCAAAATACCTCTGATGCTTCAAGACATCGAGAGCGCGCGCGAGGATGCAAATATACCGGTGCTCGCCGGCATGGAGGCAAATGTCGTCAATATAGATGGAGCGATAGACTTGGACGATGAAGTAATAAAAAAACTCGATATTTTGGTGATAGGCCTGCACACATTAGGAACTCCAATGCAGGAGGAACTCGCCAGGAATTATTTTTTAGCGATCATGAATGCAATGAGGAATAATAGGGTTGATGTTATAGCGCACCCATTCAGGCTGCACAATAACCTTGCCCCATACCTATCTCCTGAGGATATAGACGAGTTTGTGAAATTAGCGGCAGAAAAGGAGGTCGCGATCGAAATCAACTCCAAATATCGCGTACCCAGCGAAGAATTCCTACGTGCCTGCTTGAAGGAGGGTGTCAAGTTGAGCATAGGCACGGACGCGCACACGACGGCCGAGGTCGGCATGGTTGACTGGCAGATGGCTATGCTCAAGCGGATTGGCGCGCGCGAGGATGACTTAATTTTGAACAAATTTTTGAGGTGAGATGGTGCCATTTGACATTTCGTCCGTTTTTAAAGACATGCGTCGGGTCGTGATAGTGGGCGTAGGAAGCGAGTTTCGAGGCGATGACGCTGTAGGAGTCCTCGTCGCGAGAAATTTAAAGAAAAGTGTGAAATCTCCAAACGTGTTGATAATTGAAGCGGGCGTGGCGCCGGAGAACTTTACATCTGAGATCAGGAAATTCAAGCCATCGCACGTGATCCTCATCGATGCGGCCGATTTCAAAGCCAAGCCCGGAACTGTCAGACTTTTCAAGGATTTGAGTGCCGCGATCGGACAATCAATTTCTACCCACAAGTTGCCGCTTTCGATACTATCGGATTACCTGCACGATCAAACTTCGGCCAAGGTTTTGCTGATCGGAATTCAACCTGCCGGGGCTGAAATGGGCGGCAAGATGTGCAAAGAAGTAAAAGATGTAGTCGACGAAGTCACAGAGGCGCTCGCAAAAAACATGCGTTCACTCTGACATGGCCTCATACTTATTGTAGGTGGCGAGCTCGAATTCCTTGCTCATCGTGAAGACTTTTCTGGGACAGAGTTCAGCGCAGCGTCCGCACATCATGCAGAGCCCCATCCATATTCTTGGCTTTTTTGTCTTCTCGTCCAAGGTTATCGCGTTGTCCGGGCATACTTTGACGCAGAGTCCACAACTGATGCACTTCTCCTTGTCTATCACAGGCTTCCCGCGGAAGTTCTCAGGCAGTGCCCTCCTCTGTTTGGGATACTTTACCGTGGCCGGCTTGCGGAACAGATTTTTGAGCACATCGGGCAACATTCGAGGCATCTTAGGTCACCACCACTAAGAAAAGGCTTATCGCCGCGAGCAAAGTCGGGAAGGTCCAGAAAAATTTCAGCGCTTGGTCTATGCGCAGCCTAGCAACGATATTTCTGATCACAGTTGAGAGCACGACAATCCCAAAACACTTGATGAGGAAGCTGACGACGCCGGGGATGTAAATCCCGCCTATCGTGTGGGGAACTGGGCCGCCGAAGAACAACACGGTGATCACCGCCGCGACCACGAATAGCTCGATATCGTAGGCAATCCTGAGGATTCCTAGTTTCGGCCCAGAGTATTCGGTTAGCGAGCCGTGAACAATCTCAGATTCAGCTTCAGGGATGTCGAAGGGCGCACGGAGGAGCTTGCCTTGAGCGGCTATCAATATCGCGATAGCGGCAGGTATGAGAGCTACTTGGGAAACCATCCAGCCATTTTGAGCTTGGTAGCTGACTATAGACGAAAGGCTGAGCGACCAACCAACTTTTGCAGCAGCAGCCAGAGCAGCGATGATGAAAGCCAGCTCATATCCGAAGAGTTGCACCATATATCTACTCGAGCCGATGGTACCGAAAGGACATCCGCTCGCGTATCCGGCGAGCATCATGCACACGGCGGGAATATTGAGCAGATAGATGATCACGATCAGGTCTCCAACGGAGGTGAGCACCGGTTGCGATGAATTAATTGGCAACAGTAGCATGACTGTCATGATGGCGCCGAAACATAACAGCGGAGCGCAGTTGAAGACGAACGAGTTTGCTGCTGTCGGTGTGATGTCTTCCTTGCCGAAGAGTTTCCCGACATCGAGGAATTCCTGCCAGATTGGGGGGCCGATGCGGTTTTGCATGTGGCCCGTGAGCTTTCGGTCTATACCGGCGAAGAGCAGGCCCACCGCGCCCGCGAACAGTATGCCAGGGAACACGAGGTACGCTAACGCATAGCTGAGTGCCTCGATCACTTTCGTAACCTCCTGAGCTCTTCCTTCGTCATAATTCTAGATTTTCCAGTTTTTGTGTCGATGATCGTGACGCGGTCGGTGCAGCTGAAGCACGGGTCAATGCTTGCCACGACGATCGGGATCTCGGCGATGGTGCCACCGACGAGCATGGGCCTGACGGATGGCCAGTTTGCGTAAGATGGTGTCCTTATGCGCACACGTTCGGGTTTGTTTGTCCCGTTTGAGCGCACGTAGTACATCAGCTCCCCTCGCGGGGCTTCCGTGCGCCCCACGGCCTCATTTTCTGGAACGTTTTCTGGAAACTTTGTGCGGATCGCCCCTTTTGGCATGGCGTCTATGGCTTGACGAATGATTTCTATCGACTCTAAAATCTCACGGAGCCTGACGACCACCTTTGCGAGCACATCACCGTCTTGCTCGACGATGACGTCGAATGGTATTTCGCCGTAGGCAGCGTATGGATCGTCCCTCCTTATGTCGAAGTCGACGCCTGAGGCGCGGGCGGTCGGCCCAACGGCGCAGAGTTCGCGAGCGTCCTTCTTCTTTAAAACCCCAACGCCGCTGCATCTCGCAATGATTGTCCTATCGGATGTGCAGACATCGATGTAGTGTTTAACAGATTTTTCAAGTTTATTTAAAGTGCGAATAAGCTGAGGAATGTCCTTTTCTTTGATATCTACCCTGGCCCCGCCGAGATAGGTACCTGAGGCATAGATCCTTTGTCCGAACAGGAGTTCTCGCATGTCCAGCGATAGCTCTCGGTCCCGCCAGAAGAGCATGAAGAGGGTCGTGAAACCTATCTCGTGTGCTGCGACGCCAGCCCAGAGGAGATGGCTGTGGATGCGCTCGAGCTCAGCGTCGATTACCCTTATGTAACGCGCTCGGTCTGGACACTCGATGCCGGCGACGCTCTCGACAGCCCTCGTGAAAGCTAGGCTGTGCGTGGAGTTGCATATGCCGCAGACGCGCGCCGAGAGGTAAAGTCCATGCGCGTACGAACGATCGCTCAACCCCTGCTCTATGCCTTTGTGGTTGTAACCCAAACGTAGGTCCACGCCGACGATCTCCTCGCCTTTCACTTCGATCCTGAAATGGGCGGGTTCCTCGAGCGCGGGGTGTTGCGGGCCTATCGGGATGATAAAGGTCATTTCTTGGCCTCCTTCCTGAGCGGGAACTTTCCGGCTGGCCAGTCGTCAGACAAAAATAGCCTCCTTGGGTCCGGGTGGCCCTTCACCTGCACGCCGAGCATCTCCATGAGTTCACGCTCGTACAAAGTTGCGCCCGGAAAGATGTCTGTGACTGTTTCTATCTCCAACGAAGTCTTGGGTATCGGCAGCTTCAGGTTCAAAAGTGATTCACCGCAGTGAACATGATAAATGACATCGACATTGTCCCCTCTATCCACGCCTGTGATTGTCGTGAGGTGTCTCAGGTCGTTATCTACAAGTGCCGTCAGCGCCTCTATGTAGCGCTCTTTATCGGTGACAGCGAAAACTTGTCGCGCACCGACGATTTTCACGTCGTCAGCGTACCTTTTGATCAGCTGTGCTACTTCGTTGGCGTTCATCTTTTCAACCTCGGGATGACTTTGAGCACTCCATCAATTATTGCTTCGGGCATCGGTGGGCATCCAGGCACGTACACATCTACGGGCACATGTTTGTCGAGCGGCCCGACGACGTTGTAGCAACCGTTGAAGACGCAATTGGATATCGGGCAATTCCCGACTGCCACGACTACCTTGGGCTCCGGTATTTGTTCATAAATTCTGAGAAGCCTGTCCTTAGATTGCCTTGTTACCGCCCCAGTGACGACTAGGATGTCAGCGTGCCTCGGCGAACCCTTTTTCACTATCCCAAGGCGCTCCACATCGTAGCGTGGCGTGAGTGAAGCGACCACCTCGATGTCGCATCCATTACATGCGCCGGTGTTGTAGTGCAAAATCCATGGCGATTTTTGTCTGAAATAGTTCAACAGACCCATTTTTTCACCTCAACACCAACGCGATCGCCACCATTAGCACAACGAATCCGATGACCACCCACAATAGGTATGTGTTCAGTTTTCCGCTGTGCCCGGGCTGAATGTATTTGTAGAACGGTTTGAAGATTCTGCGGATGGGCGAGTAGAATTGCTCGCTGTCCGCGGTCACTTCTTCAGGGTTAACTTCTTCTCCGCAACCATAGGTACTGCGCTTCGCTATGCTCGGCCTCGCCTTGGCAATTCTTCTGCTGCCCAAGAGCATGAGGCAAGCCAATCCAGCACCCACCAACATCACAATGGTCGCGACTATTGGTCCCCAAAATCCAGGTCCGAACTCCATTCAGATGCCTCCAAGGACTGCGTGAATGTAGCCATGTTGATTCACAAGGGCATTATACGCCGGCGTAACGATATCTATGCCGAGCGATGGCAAAACACCCAAGACGATGCAGAGGACGGCCAAAAGCATCATCGGGAAGAGCATCGTCATAGGCGCTTCCTTGACATTTTCAAAACGCTTCGGGCGTTGACCCAAGAATATCGCGTTGATGGCTTTCAGCAAGTAAGCGAGCGTCAGCACGCTCACGATTATCGCTAGCAATGTGAAGAAGGCTTTTCCCGCCTGTATGCCGGCGATGTAGATGGTCCACTTGCTCGCGAAGCCGTTGAACGGCGGCACCCCCGAAATCGCGAGGGCGCCTATTGTAAAGAGACAAGCGGTTACAGGCATGTTTTTGCTGAGCCCACCGAGCTCATCGAGGTTACAGGTGCCGACGCGGTATAAAATCGCGCCCGCGCACATGAAAAGGAGAGCTTTGTAGATGGCGTTGTTCAGCAGATGGAATAAGCCGCCCTCAATGCCGAGTGCTGTTCCAAAGCCGACCCCGAGAAGTATGTAGCCCACCTGCGAGATGCCGGAGTACGCGAGCAGACGCTTCAGGTCGCGCTGTACGAGGGCCATGAGTGCGCCGACCACCATTGTGACGGAGCCAAGTACTATGAGCATGGCGCCGAGCGCCGCTACGCCGAATAAGGTGTAGACGATTCTTAACATCACGTAGACGCCGACGGTCGTGGTGCAGGCAGCAAAAAGCGCCACGACAGCCGATGGAGCGGCCTGGTAGGCATCGGGCATCCAAGCATGGAAGGGAACCATGGCGATCTTTATGCAAAAGCCGGTCATCAGAAGCGCCAAGATCAAAATCAGGACCGGTGGCAGCGGGTTGGTCCCGATTATCGAGATCTTTTGTGCGATGTCGGCGATGTTGAGGCTCCCGACGAGGCCATAGGTGAACGATATCCCAAGGAGAACAAGCGATGCGCCGAGCGAGCCTATGACCATATATTTGATGCT
>JBGPSS010000068.1:0-5956 GCA_041490225.1 Hadesarchaea archaeon | reverse complement strand
TTGGAAAAAATTTGAAATTTGAATGCAACTCTGGCCTCATTGCTACTAAAAATCGATGCCCCGCGTTCGCTCAGCGGGGCTGTTTTTGACCTACTTTGCGAGCAACGCCAGCACTCGTGTCCAAGCTGACTCCGCGCCCTCGATCTTGATTGGAGTGCACACGATTGTCACCCGCTTGTTCTGAAGCTCCGGTTTGCTGATTTCTCCGCCAAGATTTTCCAAGTGGATGCAGTCGTGGTCGAACAGTCTGTTGTGGGTCAGCTGGTAGTGATCCAGCGGGAAGAGCTTGTCCACGGCCTCCTTGCCGCCGAACTTCTTCTCGCAGAGGGCCCTGACCCTATCGCACTGGCCGAACGTGCCCTTGCCCAGAAATCGGCCTATCGGCAAGTCCATAGGGTGATCCGTGGAAACTGCGTCGACGCCCCAGATGTGGATTTTTTTCTTGATCAAATAGTCGACCATGTCCGGATGGGCTCCGGGGTGTCTGAGTATGTAGCGTTCCTCGTCCTGTTCGGTCCCATACGCGGCGTACTTGTGCCAGCCCGTGTGGAGGATGAGGATGTCCCCTTTGCGTACGTCTGCCCTGTCCTCGATCATCTTCGGCGTATACACGGCCAAGTCGTCCATTTCGTCTGTCAAATCCACGATTACGCCTGGGCCAAACGTCCAATCCAGAGGCAACTGATCTATAGTCTTGCCCCGCGTCAAAAAGTGCCGGGGCGAGTCTAGGTGGGTGCCGATGTGCCACGAGCTCTGGATGTACTGGGCGTTGACTCCGTGCTCTGACTTGCGCTTGAAGTACTTCATCTCGAAAGGCGGGTAGTACGGCCAGAAGTGCGTGTGGATGCCGAGCAGCTGCGAAAGGTCATAGGCTTTCACTTTCTTCTTTTCAACAAGTTCGAGCAATTTGTCCGCCATTTTTTGACCTCCTAGCTGAAGGTGGGTCAGGGAATTTATAAGGGTTGCGGGGTGGCTGCTATAAAAAAGCCAAAATACCTGCGATGTAAAGCTTCTACGGATGTTTATGAAGCTTATAGACGATCTCATAAATTCGGTCAAAAACAACGAAGCTCCTGTAAAAGATGTCAGAGTCGGGCTCACGTGGACTGGAGTCTGGGGCAAGTACTGCGGGCTCAGCAGAACTTATTCAAATCCAGTTATGGCGCACTCTGGCGTCAAGGATATAGAAAAATTGACCGAGAAGACCACGCTCGAATTGGCTGGATACGCAAAATCTTGGAACTTGATTGAAGCTGGTATAGGTGTTGCGGCGATAAATTCCATGATTCGGCCTAAAGGCAAACGCGGCATCAACGCCATCGACGTTATCGTGAAAGAGAGCAAAAACAAGAAATTGGTCGTCGTCGGTAAATTTCCGAGACTTGACGAGATGCGCGCGGTGGCAAAAGAACTTTGGATCCTAGAGCTAGAACCGAGCCTGATAAACCCCGAAGAAAATGTGCTGCCGTCCACCGCGGCCGAACACAAGATACCGAACTGTGATATCCTAGCCATCACCGGCTCCGCTCTCGTGAACAAGTCCATGGAACACCTGCTGAAACTCGGCCGGAACGCTTACACGATCGTCCTTGGCCCGAGCACTCCAATGTCCGAAGTCCTCTTCGACTATGGTGTGGACATGCTCGCAGGAGTCGACGTGCTCAAACCGAAACAAATAATCGAAAAAATTAGCCGCGGCGGTGGCATGTTGAGCCCGAAGAACTGTAAGGGTGAGATAGAGTTCCTTGTGATGGAAAAATAAAGCGTGTAATATTTAAAGTTCAAATCGTATGAAGTTCTGGGTGTTTATTATTCGAAGAAAAACCGGTCTCAAGAAAATTTTGGTCAGATATCCGGCGCCGGTAGGAATATTAATCTTCGGCTCAATTTGGGGGTTGCTTCAAGGCACGATAGGCGCGGCATTTGGGTCGTTCGACTCGTTCTTCAAAAGTCAACTACATGTCTGTCCATGCCCACTCGTTGGGGCCATCCTCGGCATCCCGATCATGACCGCTGCTTTAGCCATGTACAAAAGGCCGGCGATGTTGGTCGGCATTGGCCTGGTAGCCATACCGTTCAGTTTCATCGCCATTCCGATCCAACACATACCGGCATTCACGACGGCCAGCACAACTTATCCGATAATCAACCCGATTGTGGCGATGATGTTCTCCTCGATCATCTTCGCAATCATCTCTTCCTCGATAATGAAGAGGTCCGAGCTGACTCCATCGATCCTCATTGGAGCTGGGGCGCTGACCGGATTTCTGAGCTCGGCCGCATTCATCTACACTGTGGTTGCGCTAGGTGCACCGATACTGAACGCAGCAGGATTGAGCGGGCATCTCGCGTACATCGCAACGAACGGCTTGATTTGGACAGCGATAAGTGCCGCGACTTCGCCGGTTGGATACATGACTGCGCCGAAACTACAGCTAAAGATCTCGCCCTTGATCTCGAGAAATGTTTGGTTCTATCGCATTGCACCGGTTGTCCTCATAACTTTCTGCTGGGTGATCAGCGCGTTGACCGCGGCTGTCGGGCTACGTGCTCTATAAATTTTTATATTTTGTTAAGCTGTCTACTGTAAAAACCAACAGTTTTATAAATCGATGACCAACCCTTATCGGTAAGGCAATCGTGATTTAATGGCAGTCAAAAGTATAGTCAAGAAAAACGAGTACCGTGACTCTGTAGTCCTCATGCGCATCTCGAAGGAGCTTGAAGATCTCGCCGGTGTAAAAAAAGCGTCGGTGATGATGGGCACCGACAACAACAAACAGATGCTGAGGGAAGCCGGGCTGCTCACGGACGAGGTGAAAGGTGCTGGCGCTAACGACCTCGTCATCGCGGTCGACGCCGAAAGCGAGGAGGCGGCGGAGCAGGCGCTGTCAAAGGTCGAGGGGCTACTCGCTGCAAAAGAGGCGGAGAAGGGCGAAGTCGTGTACAAAACTCTCAGCTCCGCACTTTGTGCTTTGCCCGGCACCAATTTGGTTGTCGTCTCTACCCCCGGAGAATTCGCGGCGCGGGAGGCGATGCGCGCTCTCAACGCCGGCAAGCACGTCATGATATTCAGCGACGCCGTGCCGTTCGAAGACGAGATCGAGCTGAAGCAGGTCGCGCTCGATAAAAAGCTGCTCCTTCTCGGGCCCGAGGCTGGGACATCCATCATCGGCGGAGTAGGACTCGGCTTCGCGAACGCCGTCAAGCGCGGCCCGATCGGCATAGTCGGGGCCGCCGGCACTGGGATCCAAGAGGTCACGCGATTGATCGACGTTGAATCTGGGATCACCCATGCGCTCGGCGTCGGTAGCCGCGACCTCTCGCAGAAGGTGGACGGGCTCGGCGCTATGGGTGCCATCCGATTCCTCGCCAATGATCCGGAGACCAAAGTGATCGTGCTCATCGCAAAAGCTCCCGCCACGAGCGTCGCACAGAGGCTACTCAAGGCGGCAAAGGAAACCCGCAAGCCAGTCGTGGCATGCCTGCTCGGTGCACCAAAATCGCTCGTCACGCGCCAGGGAGCAACATATGCCGCAACGCTCGGGGACGCTGCCGCCAAGGCCATCGCTATTGTTCAGGGCAAGAAGCCGAAGGAGGTGGTCTTCACCGCTCCAGAAAAGCAAATCAAAGCCATCGTCGAGCGCGAGAGTGAAAATTTTGCCCGCGACCAAAAGTACATCCGCGGCCTATTCTCTGGGGGAACGCTGTGCACGGAGGCCATGCTGATCTTGCAGGAGTTGGTGGGCGACATCCGCTCGAACATTCCGCTCAAGCCGAGGCTCAAGCTGCCGAGCGCCAACAAGAGCAAGCGCCACACGTGCGTCGACATGGGCACCGAGGAGTTCACGCGTGGCACTCCTCACCCGATGATCTTCTTCAAACCGAGATGCGAACGCCTGCTGCGCGAGGCGAAGGACTGGGAAGTCGCTGTCGTTTTGCTCGACGTCGTCCTCGGCTACGGCGCAAACCTCGACCCCGCTGGAGAACTCGTTGGTGCGATCGCCGAGGCGAAGAAAATTGTGAAGAAGAGCAACGGTTATTTGTCGGTCGTCGCCTCTGTTTGTGGCACGACCGGCGACCCGCAAAACCTAGAAGCTCAGCGGAAGAAGCTCGAAGACGCGGGCGTCGTGGTGATGCCTAGCAACGCGGAGGCCGCGAGGGTGGCTGCGCTGATAACAACGAAGGGCAAGGTGTGGGGGAGGTTGAGATGAAGCTGGATCGACCAAAGTTGATAAACGTCGGATTGCGCTCCTTCTACGATAGCGTGCGCGCACAAGGGGCCAATGTAGTTCACGTCGACTGGCGCCCGCCCGCCAGGGGAGACCCAGAACTCGCGCGGTTGCTGGCGAAGCTCGACCGTCCAGAGATAGACGAAGCGAACAAAAAGGCCATCACAAAAATTCTCGCCGCGAGACCGATGCTGGTCGGTATCGCAAAATCAAAAGATGTTATCCCCGGCATGACCGAACGCACAATTTTGCACTCCGGACCGCCGATCGAGTGGGAGCGGATGTCCGGCCCAACCAAGGGAGCGGTTTGGGGTGCGCTGATCTACGAGGGCCTAGCGAAAGATCAGAAAGCAGCGGACAAATTGGTCACGAGCGGGAAAATAAAGTTTGGAGCTTGTCACGACCATGACTCCGTGGGCCCAATGGCAGGCATAATCTCGCCCTCGATGCCAGTCTTCATCGTTGAGAACCAAGAGAACGGAAACCGCTCGTACTCAAACTTCAACGAAGGCCTTGGAAAGGTGCTGCGATATGGGGCTTACGAGGATAGCGTGATCAAGCGGCTGAAGTGGATAGAAAAAAAGCTCGCGCCGATGCTCGCCGATGCACTGAAGCGCTCCGGACCGATCGACCTCAAAAACATCATGGCGCAGGCGCTACAGATGGGCGACGAACTCCACTGCCGGAACGTCGCGAGCAGCCTGATCCTCATGAAACTCATGGCGCCGCACATGGCCGAAACCGGCTTCGATAAACGCGACGTGGACGATGCCCTAAAATTCATGTGCGATAACTTCCTCTTCTTCCTGAACCCGGCGATGGCCGCGTGCAAGGCGACGCTCGACGCGGCACACGACATCAAGCACAGCACCGTCGTCACCACCCTCGCGCGGAACGGCACGGACTTCGGCATCAGGGTGAGCGGGCTCGGCAAGCGGTGGTTCACGGCGCCTGCTGAGATTCCAAAGACGCTCTTCTTCCCGGGCTTTGCCGTGGAGGACGCCAACCCAGACATCGGCGACAGCGCGATAATGGAGACCGCTGGCTTCGGTGGCTTTGCTTCTGCAGCCTCTCCAGCCGTGGTCCAAGTAGTCGGGGGATCGCCGAGCGTCGCGGCCGATTACACCCGGGAGATGGGCGAGATATGCTTGGCAAAGGACGGCAGCCTGTCGATCCCATTCATGAACTTCGAGGGCATACCGCGCGGCATCGACCTGCGGAAAGTCATGGACACCGGCATCCTGCCTTTCATCAACACCGGCGTGGCCCACAAGAGGCCGGGCTTCGGCACGGTCGGCTTCGGTGTGCTGCGGGCCCCTATGTTGTGCTTCAAGAAGGCATTGAAAGCATTTGCAGAAGAGTATTGAGCCCTATATCCAGAGTTTTTACTTTTGAGAGGTATGTTTCCTTATTTGTGGCGCTTGAAATTGCTGACGAGGAACATCACTGAAATCATGAAAATTCCTAATGCAACAATGAAAATTACTTGCGTCTGTTGCTCGCTGACTGGTATTTGTGATGATGATGGGTGATTTTTGGTTTGAGCGACAACTCTTATTTGGCCGCTCGCGCTGAATAATGAGAATCCGTGGGTGGTGGCTTCCAAGTAATAATAGAGTGCATCTTCGCTTACGAGCCTGGAGGGTAAGGTCTGCCAGACTCCATTGCTGTTTTTCCACGCGACGAGGGTCGACGATATTATGTCGTTCGCGGCCACCCAGCTC
>JBGPSS010000067.1:0-6241 GCA_041490225.1 Hadesarchaea archaeon | reverse complement strand
TCCGAACATCGCTGTACCCGCCGACATGTGTATGGACATACCGAGCATGAAGATCATCACTGTTTCATCGATGATCCCACCACCTATGCCAAACGTCCCAGCCACAATCCCACTCAAGAGGCTCCCGAACATGCAGTAGGCTACAACCCGCGTGGACAACTTGAAGGCGTTGCTCGAGTCGGTTTTTGTGTTCCTTTTTAATATCATAAAAATCGCGATTGTGAGCACGAGGGCTCCGAATAGCCCAGCGAGCCATCGAGAGACGATCAGCGTCGTCACGTAAGCACCGATGAACGCCCCAGGGACATCGAGCGTGTCCAACAGCAAGCCAACTTTGTAGTTAATTTTCTTTTGTATCGCATAGGCGATCGTGGATGATATTGCCATGAACATTATCGCGAGAAGGCTCACCCCGACCGCCTGCTGCACGGGCAGGCCGAAGGCGAGGACGAGCAATGGAACGAAGATGGTCCCGCCGCCGAGCCCAACCATTGAATAGACGGTAGCAATGAGAAAGCCGAGCGGGATCAACGTCAGCTCAATCATTTGATACACAATAACAAATTGGCTCATTTCTTTAATTATTTGCTAGATCGACACAAAACTCGTCACATACTAGTGGCATATCGCTTGAAGAACCATTTTTTGACCATTTCAACTAGCAATATGTAGGCACCAATAAACCCTAAAAGAATTATAAAGAAGGTGACGGGTGGCTCCACGAATTGGAACAAACCGCCCAATGGTGTAAGCGGTAAAAATAACGCAACGCCGACGACACTCAAGCTGCTGATAGCCAGAAGCTTACTCGGCTTGCTCTTGTAAAAGGGCGACTTCCTCGTCCTTATAACGAATATGACAAGTGTCTGGGTGGCTAAAGACTCAATAAACCAAGCGGTTTGGAACAGGAAGGGCTTGTTCCAGCAATCGAAGACGGTCAGCATCACGAAAAAAGTTAGTAAGTCAAAGATAGAACTAATTAATCCTATACGTACCATGAATTTCCTTATTGAGGCGATATCCCATCTCTTTGGTTTTTCAATGTATTCCGGATCTACGTTGTCAGTTGGGATAGTTAGCTCAGATATATCATACAAGAAATTGTTCAAAAGTATCTGTATCGGAAGCATCGGCAGAAATGGTAAAAACAGGGACGCTAATGCGCAGCTAAACATGTTACCAAAATTCGAACTCGTTCCCATCATGACATATTTCATGGTGTTGCCGAAGGTTTTCCTGCCTTCTAGAACTCCCTCTTGAAGCACCCTTAAACTCGTTCGCGAAAGTATAATGTCCGCGGACTCTTTTGCCACATCCACTGCGTTAGCAACAGATATGCCAACATCTGATGTTTTTAAAGAGGGCGCATCATTGATGCCATCCCCAAGGAACCCGACAACATGGTCGTTATTTTTCAATGCAGTTATTATCCTGTTTTTCTGAACCGGTGTTACCCTCACGAAGATATTTGCTTGCTCAACAATTCTTGAGAGCGCATCGTCTTGCATTTGGTCAATTACGTCTCCAAAGACAATGCTTTTGATCTCAAAGCCTAGATGTTCGCAAGTGTTCCTTGTAACCAACTCGTTGTCGCCCGTGATAATTTTTAGTTCGACCCCAACGTTCCTCAACAGTTTCAGGGATTCCCTAGCTGTTTCTTTCGGTGGATCGATAAACGCTACAAAACCCAAAAATACCATATCACTTTCGTCATTTACGGAGTATGTTGTCTTCTCTGCTCCGACTTTTTTGTATGAAACCCCTAAAACTCTGAATCCTTTGGAGCTCAATTCGTAATATTTTTGCTCGATCTTTTGCTGCGACTTCTTTGTCAAATCGAATGTCTTGTCTGAAAGTTCATATTGGGAACACACTTTGATAATTTCCTCAGGAGCGCCCTTGGCCATCAAAAATCTCTGGCCGCCTTGCTCGACTACGACCGAAACTCTCTTTCTTACAAAATCGAATGGAACTTCATCTATTTTGTTGTAATCTTTCAAATTAATATCTTGGATATCTTCATGTCTAAGTATGGCTTCATCGAGAGGACTTTTTAGTCCTGTTTGATAATAACTGTTTAGGTAGGAATGTAATAGCACTTTTTCATCGTTATTTCCTTCGACGTCTACATGCAGCACAAGTGTTATCTTGTTCTCTGTAAGCGTGCCAGTTTTGTCAGCACATAAAACATCCATGCTTCCAAAATCTTGAATAGATGCCAATCGCTTCACAATAACGCCTTTTTTAGACATCGCAAGTGCACCCTTCGAAAGATTCACGGTGAGAATCATTGGCAAAAGTTCGGGAGTCAAGCCGACCGCTAAGGCGACGGCGAAAAGAAGTGACTCCAACACGGAACGTTTGAAGAGCGCGTTTATGAAAAATACAAATAACACGAGAAGGAAGGTGACTTCCATGATAAGATAACCAAATCTTCTGAGCCCTCTCTCAAACTCTGGCGTAGGCGGTCTTGCAACAAGCTTCTTTGCTATTTTTCCATATTCTGTGGCGTTTCCAGTTTTTGTTACAACCGCCGTTGCGGTCCCGCTTACAATTGAAGTACCCATGAACAAGCAGTTATTATATTCGTTGATCGTTGCACTTTTTTTCTCCATCGGTGCGGCTGTCTTTTCCACTGGGAACGACTCGCCCGTCAATGCTGATTGATTAACGAACAGATCCTTTGCACTGATCACTCTGGCATCTGCTGGCACTATGTCTCCGGCTGAAAGATTTATCATGTCGCCTGGGACTATTTCGGGGAGCGTTACTTCTTGTTTAACGCCATTTCTGAGCACCGTCGCAGTGGTGGTTACTTTTTCCTTCAGCATCTCGGCGGCTTTCTCAGCTCTGGATTCCTGATGAAAGGTAAGACTCACACTTAAAATTACCATCGAAAATACAATTATGGCGTTTATTGTCTCGCCATAGAAAAATGAAATTGTGCCCGCGATTATCAATATGAGTATCAAAGGATTTCTGAAGTAGGAGAAGAACTGAACAATGGTAGCTCGTTTCTTTCTTTTTGCAAGTTCATTCCGGCCGTATATTCCAAGACGCCTTTCAACTTCATCAGATGCCAAGCCAGATTGAGAGGTGTTTAACTTTGAAAGAATGTCATCTATAGGTGCGTATAGAATTTCTTCAGTACTTATCGGCGGCGCCCCGCTCGACACCTTGTTCGCATTTTCTTTTTTTACCGTGCTCGATTTCATCATTTTCGCCAGCCATAACTTTGAACTTTGGAAGCTGGGCTATCCCGCCTTTTCATAGAAAATAAGAGTAACACTCAAATAGGCTTTTTGTTTTCGTATTAACGTTCAAACTATCTCAGATGTCCAAGTTCCTTACCCACCTCTAGCAGGGCCCAAGCCCAAATCAAGCACTCGAAGCTCTTCACCAAGTTGCCGCGCTCTGAGAAATGATTTGAATCCTTGTGGTAGGCATGAATGTTCTCGAGCATCTTTGTGCCACGATTGTCCAACGCATGAACATCAAGTAAAGAATCGTCTAATTTTTTAGACCATTTCTCGATTTCTTTGATTAGCTCAGCTTCGATGCTCATTTGACGACACCTTCTGGCGCACCTGCGAACATCTTTAGAGCCTCAGCCTCCATGAAGTGCAGCTTGCCCGGCACGACGAGCACGTGAGGCGGTGGCCCGAAATCGAGCTTGCGCAAGCTTTCCACTTTATCTGCCTTAACCACGGCATCCTCCGAGCCGGCGCGCGCGACGATCACCACGATGGTGTCGGGGACGAACGCGCGTTTCTTCAGTTTTTCCTCAAGCTCGAGCATGATTTTGATGGCCTCGTTCGCCGTCATCGCTCTGCCCTTTTCTGCTCGGATATCCAGCAACAGCAGCGTGTGGAGGCCACGTTGGCTGTTTTCGGCAAGCACCTCGTAAGGTCTCGTCGATGGGTTATCCGGAAATGGCACGGTTGCGGAGGGGCCAAACTTGTAGCTCTGTAACCCGGCTAGCCCAGCAGCAGCGGACACGATAGACGCGGCTGACACGATTTTCGTCTGGATGCCGGCTTTCGATGCTCGCAGGCGCAGGTCGACATGCGTTGTTGCAGCCATCGGATCACCTGGCACCAAAAAAGCGACCTTGCATTTCTCGGCAGCATTCAAGATTTCTTCGGGGTGTTGTTCGACCGTCTCACGGGTGACTACCTTTACTGATTTACCGATTTTTTGTTCAAGCCCTTTGATGTCAAAGTTCGGGACGATGCTCGTGTAAAGTTCAGCATAAACTACGTTTGCTTCTTGGGCCTCGCGTAACCCGGCCAGCGAGATGCCATCTTTTTGTAACCCCAAACCAATGAAGGTCAGCATAACATCGTAAACACTTAATTTGGGTGGGCGATATATCTGTTCGGGGCCCGTGGCTCAGTCTGGTAGACGCAATTGCGGCCAAAAGCGATCGGCTCTTAACCGATCGGTCGTGGGTTCGAATCCCACCGGGCCCGCCATCAATTTTTATCAGTAAAACAACCAATCTAGACTGTAGCCCCGTGGTGTAGCGGTCAAGCATAGCAGGCTCTGGACCTGCTGACGTCGGTTCGAATCCGGCCGGGGCTACCAGTTTTTGCACGACTATACTAACAACGATTTTATCCTTTTAAGAGCAGATGTATCTATGCAGCCCCGTGGTGTAGCGGTCAAGCATCCGGGCCTTTGGAGCCCGTGACGTCGGTTCGAATCCGGCCGGGGCTACCTTTTGAGAAACTTACTCTACAACTATAGCTGTGTTCGTGTCGACGATTCCCTTTATTTTGTGGATTCCGCTGACC
The DNA here is from genome assembly GCA_041490225.1 of Hadesarchaea archaeon. Taxonomy (GTDB): domain Archaea; phylum Hadarchaeota; class Hadarchaeia; order Hadarchaeales; family Hadarchaeaceae; genus DYFS01. The sequence goes on along the minus strand of JBGPSS010000067.1, from coordinate 1,445 downwards.
ACAGTGTTTGTCAGCATGCTCAAGTCCTTGGCCTCGACGAACACGACCAAGTCATACGGCCCAGTAACAATGCGCACAGATTTTACGCCAGTTAACCGCCGAAGCTCTTGTGACGCTTGCCTTACTTTGCCGATCGCCGCCGTTATCAGAACATACGCTTCTACCATAGTTCACCCTGAATACTGATGAACAGCTGGTTTTTAATACGTTTGTACACTCGGCCAAATCTACTGCGTTTTGAACATTTGCCAAAAAGTACAATTTGGGCAGATTAAGCCGATTCCTTAATGGACAATTTGCAATTCAGCACACGCTCGACGGAACGCACGACGCAACCACCGGCCCCTATGGCCCTGGCAACTTGGTCTTTCGGCACATAGACGACGAGCTGCTCGCCTTGTTCTTCGACGCGGTCTATTCTAACGTTCAGCATCTGCTTCAGTTGGTTCAATGTTTTTTCTTCCACGTTTGCAACTCCCTGCGATTTTTCGATGGGTGGTTTAAAAGGTTTGCGTGGGTCCAATCAATCGGAATCTTCCAAGGGAACGCCTGAAATCTCCAGCGGATACTCAAGCCTCGCTTGCCAGCTACCTTTGAGTTGGGATGTCAACCTACGATACAACCCAGGCACGTGTCCAGCACCGACCACGCAGACGATTTTTCCATCGCTTGAGGCTAGCAGGGACACGATCCGAGTTGCCATAAATTCATCACGTTCTTCGATGAGTACCTTGTATGTCGTGGGGGACGCCTGTTTGAGGGTTGAGACCAAACTAGTCGTGACTTGGTCTTCCGTTAATCTTTCAAGGTCGGTTCTTTTTCCGACAAATGGCAAGAGGCCAATCAAGAGTTCACCAAATAACCTGATTTTTTCCCGCCTGCTCATAAGGTAGCTCAATCGTTGAATGGTAACGGCGATGTCACGGTCGATGAGTTCAACCCGGGCGCCTGCCTTTTTTGCGCATTCGATTGCTACCAACATCTCCTCGCCTACCGGCATGCCAGTCTGACGCGCGAACTTGTTTTGAATCGCTTGGAACAACTTGCTCAGGATAAATGGCCTCAATTGGCCGAGGCGGAGCGCGTCTGTAGTCCCAAGTTGTTGTTCCCCCTTTGCGAGTACAGCATAACGATTTGGGCATAGCTCCACAGCCACGATTTCAGGCCGCTCACGTTCTATGGCTTCTCGGACATCTGCCGTGCTCTTCGGCAGAACATGTGCTACGCCCACGAGGGCAAGACGATCGCCCACTTTTTTGAGCAATTCCTCACCTCTTTACCATATAAGTAAGTAGAATGTCTTCACCGACCCATTTCATTGATGACAACTCAAGTTTTACACTTTTAGAAACCCTTGCAAATCCATTACCACCCACCAAGGTTCTGGCCGCGGTGCCACCAACGATACGGGGAGCGATGGCGATCCGTACTTCGCCGACTAGCCC
>JBGPSS010000066.1:0-6245 GCA_041490225.1 Hadesarchaea archaeon | reverse complement strand
TCAACTGCGCCCCAAGCTTCCGCATGTCCTCTACAAAGCTCGGGTAAGAAACGGGGATGCTCTCTGCCCCATCGATGACCGTCTCCCCCCTCGCGATAAGCCCGGCTACGCCCAACGCCATGGCCATGCGGTGGTCCCCGTACGACTGCAGCTTGGCTTCCTTCAGCTGCTTCACCCCGTTCAGCCTGATCTCGTCGGGCAGCTCCTCGACGTTGGCCCCGAGCTTTCGCAGCTCCGTAGCAAGGGCGCGGAGCCTGTCGGTCTCCTTGAAGCGTAGATGATGAATGTTCGTGAGCCTTGTCCTTCCGTCAGCCACCGCTCCGAGCACGGAGAGTATGGGCACGAGGTCAGGATTGTCGCTGCAGTCGGCCTCTATGCCCGTCAACCCGGCGCCGGTCACCTCGACGGTCTCGCCCCTCACCTTGACGTCTGCGCCGAACTCCCTCAGGAGCTCGACTATCCGTTTGTCACCCTGAGCGCCGTGGACGTTCATGTTGCTCACCCTCACAGTAGATTCTGTCAGCGCTGCAGCGCCGAGCACGAAGGCTGCAGAAGAAAAATCTCCAGGTATCTTCAGCTCGAGCGGGCTGAACACTTGCCTCCCATCGATCTTGAAGTCCGTAAAGCTCTTGTTTCGCCTTATCTTTGCACCGACGGCGTCGAGCACCTCGAGCGTTATCTTGATGTACGGCTTCGACCTCGGCTCCTCCGCCACTGAAAGCGTGACATCCTCGAGCGCGTACGGGCAGGCGATGAGCAGGGCCGATATGAACTGTGAACTCACCGCGCCGGTTATCTCTATGTCACCACCCACGAGGCCTCCACCGACCACGACGGGCGGCCTGCCGTTCGGCCCCTCGCACTTTCCTTTGACGCCCAACTTCACCAACGCTTCGATCAACGGGCCCATCGGGCGCGTTTTGATGGATTCATCTCCAGTCAAACGGATAGGTTTGCGCGAGAGGGCCGCGATGGCGCTCATGATGCGGATGGTGGTGCCGGAATTCTGAGCATCTATCAAATCAGTTTTTGGTTTGAGATTTCCTCCAGTACCGTGCACGACCCACGTTTCGCGAATGTTTGAAATTTTTGCCCCCAGAATTTCGGCAGCGTCGATCGTGGCCTTAGTGTCCAAACCGATAAGCGGATCTGTGATCCTGCTTTCCCCTTTGGCGAGCAGCCCCACGGCGAATGCACGATGGGTGTAGCTCTTCGATGGCGGCGCAACCACCTCGCCAGCCAACTTCGATGGTTTAACTTTAAGCGATGTCATTGTCTCAAGTAAACAATCTCGGAAAGCCTTAATATATGATTTGACAGAATTGATTCAGTTGTGGTGGAAATGAGGACGAAAACTCAAAGCGAGCGCGGTTGTCTTTATCGCTAGAGTAGTCCACCATAGGCCACCAACTTTTTCATCTTCGGCACACATTTTAATGTGCAAATGCTTAACCACAAAGGGAGGTGTTTCGGTTGTCTGAGATAGGCAAGAGGATAAGGCTCGAGCGGATAATCGACAGAAAAACTGGACATACGGTCATCGTTCCGATGGACCACGGCCTCACGATGGGGCCGATAGCGGGTCTGGAGGACATGACGGCGATAATCAACAAGATCGCGGATGGCGGCGCGAACGCCGTGGTCCTGCACAAGGGCATCGTCCGATCCGGGCACAGGGGCTTCGGCAAGGACATAGGTTTGATAATTCATATGTCGGGCAGCACTTCGGTCGGCCCGGACCCACAGAGTAAGGTGCCGATAGCAAGCTTGGAGGAGGCGATTCGGCTGGGCGCAGATGCCATCTCGGTTCATGTGAACGTCGGTGCTGTCAACGAGCACGAGCAACTCAGATCTTTGGGCGCGATATCCGAGGCATGCGCCGACTGGGGCATGCCACTTTTTGCGATGATGTACCCGAGGGGCCCAAAGGTGAAGAACGAGTACGATCCGACGCTGGTGGCGCACGCGGCGAGGGTCGGGGCGGAGTTGGGCGCGGACATCATCAAGACGGTGTACACGGGCGACATCAATTCCTTCCGCAAGGTCGTGCGCGGCTGTCCTGTGCCGGTCGTGATAGCGGGTGGCCCGAAGATGGCGATGGACCGCGATGTGTTTCAGATGGTGTCCGAGGCCATGAAGGCTGGGGCGATAGGCGTCTCGATAGGACGCAACGTCTTCCAGCACAAGGATCCGATCGCCATGACCAAGGCGCTCGCAAAGGTAGTCCACGAAAACGCGTCCGTCGATCGGGCGATGCGAGGGCTCAAGCGGTGAGTAGGTTGCGGCGAAGCGTTTGGGTCAAAGCGGACTGGGCCGGGCCTTGGGAGAAACGGAAGCGCTTCATCACGGCGGCGCTCGAGGCTGGTGCCGATGCTGTTGTTGTACCTCTTCGAGAGGCGCAGAAAACACGTGAGCTCGGGGCTATAGCCGTCGTGTCGAGTGAGCCCAAGCCCAATGTTGATGTGGTAATGTTGAGTGCTCAGTCGGTCGCAGATGTCAAGGCAGCGGTAGCCAGGGCTAAAGAGCTCAGGGAGCGGGGCAAGCAGGTCGCGATATGCGTTGAGATATCAAATAAAGAGCTGGAACGCGCCGCCGTCAGGGCCGGGAAGGCCGCCGATTTTTTGGTTGCGATAAATAAAGATTGGAAGGTCATCCCACTCGAAAATTTGATTGCGGAACTTCACAAAGCTGATGTCAAAATTTTGGCAGGCGTCAAAGACGCGAACGAAGCGAAGACTGCTGTTGAAACACTAGAGATAGGCGCGGATGGTGTGTTCCTAGATCCTCGCGAGAAGGGCGTTGGGGAGATAAGGAAGGTCTGCGAGGCGGTCGAGCGCGCGGCTTCGGAAAAACTCGAGCTTGTGCCGGCGAAGGTGGTAGTCGTTAGACCTGCTGGCATGGGCGACAGGGTCTGCGTGGACACTTCAACAATCATGAAGATCGGCGAGGGCATGCTCGTGGGTAGCCATTCGGATGGGATGTTTTTGGTGCACTCCGAAAGTCTCGTGAGCAAATACGTCGAGCCGCGCCCGTTCAGGGTGAACGCCGGCGCCGTCCACGCTTACATCAGGCTCCCGCACGGCAGGACGAAGTACCTGTCGGAGCTGAAGGCGGGCGACGAGGTGCAGATAGTGAACGCGAGCGGCGAGACCCGCGTCGGAACCGTCGGCAGGACGAAGGTGGAGCGCCGTCCGATGTTGCTCGTCGAGGTCGAGCGCGAGGGCAGGATCTTCAAGACGCTGCTGCAGAACGCGGAGACGATAAATTTGGTGGCGAAGGACGGTGCGCCGATATCTGTCGCCAAGTTGAAGCTGGGTGGCAAAGTGCTCGTGCACATCGAGCGAGTCGGCAGACACTTCGGCGCCAAAGTAGCCGAAACGATATTGGAGAAATGAAGATGATAAAGCTGGGCTCTCGTCAGCTCAGGACGCCTGCCGTGTGTGGTGCCGTGATAGGGGAAAGCGTCAAGGCGATGAGCGGGGTGTTGGCCAGGACCATGGAGCAGGGTGCTGACTTGGTGGAGCTGAGGCTGGATGGTCTCAGTGAACAGGCCGGGTGGGAGAAACTTTTGCATGAAAAGGCAAAGGTACCGATAATTGTGACGAACCGTGCAAAGAGAGAGGGAGGAAGATTCGAGGGCGGCGAGGAGGAGAGGGTCAGGGTGCTCCTCGACGGCATAGGCATGGGCGTCGATTGCGTCGATGTCGAATTGTCCACGGAAAAAAAGTTCCTCATCAAGGTGGTGCAGGAGGCGAAGAGGCGTGGCGTGAGCGTGCTGATGTCCCATCATGATTTTTCCGGAACTCCGAAGGCAGAAGCGCTGGTGGCGGTTGCCAAGCGCATGGTTGTGGCTGGCTGCGACATCGCGAAGGTGGTGACGTTCGCCGAAACTCCAAGCGATGCGCTGGCCGTTCTCGATTTTTTGGTCGAGGTGCAGGACGAGGTGAGCGTGCCGGTGATAGCGTTCGCGATGGGCGATGCGGGCAGGTTCACCAGGATATCCGCGCCTCTGTTCGGCTCTCCGATCGTCTACGCGGGGGCGGGCGAGGCCACGGCGCCGGCGCAGTTCGATGTCGCGACCACCAAACGTTTGTTGCGAGAGTTGGGCCAGGTGCCAAGATGACGAAAAAAACCAAATTATTCGCGCTGATAGGTGACCCGATCGAGCGCAGCCTGTCTCCGGCGATGCACAACGCGGCGTTCAATGCGCTCGGGCTGGACTGCGCGTACATAGCGTTGCGAGTGCCGAGCGAGATGTTGGCGGACGCCGTGGAAGGAATTCGCGCGATCCGCCTAGCTGGCTTCAACGTCACTCATCCGCACAAGGTGAGCATCATCAACCTGCTCGACAAGCTGGACAGGTCGGCGGAGATGGCCGGCGCTGTGAACACTGTAAAAAATGACGGCGGAAAATTGGTCGGCTTCAACACAGACGGCGATGGGGCTGTCCGAGCGCTCGAGAGTAAAGTTGGCAAACTCTCGGGCAAGAAAATCCTGCTTTTGGGTGCGGGAGGGGCAGCTCGAGCGATAGCTTTTTCACTGGCGCAGGCCGGCGCGAAGCTCACGATCGCGAATCGTACGGCGTCGAAGGCGAAGGGGCTCGTCGCTGCGATAGACAAAAAGCTCGGAGCGAAAGCAGTCCACGTCGTTTTAAAGAAGAACATTTTGGTCGATGAGATAAGGCGTTCGAACATCCTCATCAACGCCACGAGCACAGGGATGTACCCCGATGTTGATAGAACTCTGGTGACGGCCGATATGATGCACCGCGGGCTGATCGTCAACGACATAGTGTACGAGCCGCTTCAGACGAGGCTCCTGCGCGAGGCGAAGAAGGCCGGGGCGCGCACGGTTGACGGCCTGGGCATGCTCGTGCACCAGGGCGCGATAGCGTTCGAGATATGGACCGGGAAACGAGCACCAGTAAAAGTTATGGAGGCGACGGTCAAAAGGGAGTTGTCGAGGAGAGGTTGAGCCATGAAAGTCGCAATCATCGGCACTGGTGTCATGGGCAAGTGGTTCGCGAGCTTCGCCGCAAAAAATCTCGGTGAAGCGATGATTGTGAGCAGGGACTTTGCGAAGGCCAAGCGCGTGGCGAAGGAATTGGGCGTGCGAGCTGAAACGAGGGAAAAGGCAGCGGCCGAAGCTGACGTGGTGCTGGTCGCGGTGCCGATCGCTGTGACACCTGAATTCGTCAAGTCACTCGCCAAGCAAATGAAGAAGGGGGCATTGCTCGCGGACATCGCGTCGGTGAAGAGCGACGTCGTCGATGCCATGGAGAAGCTAGACGCAGATTTAGAACTCGTTTCGCTTCACCCGTTGTTCGGTCCGGGGGCCACGAGCGTGAAAGGAAAAGATTTCGTAGCGGTGCCCGTGAGACCGGGGAAGCGCTACGCGGAGTTGAAGCAACGTTTGATCAAACTCGGCGCGCGGGTCGCCGAGATGGAGGCTGAAGAGCACGACCGCATGATGGCGATCGTCCAATGCATGACTCATTTTGTGCTTATCTCATACCTCGCGGCGCTCAAGTCGATGGGGGCGGAACGCGTTAAACTGGTGGGTACACCGATGTTTGCCACGTTGCAGAATTTTGCCAAGGCTATTTCCGCGGGCAATTCAGAACTATACGGCGAGCTTCAGGTATCCAATAAGCACGCGAAGCTCGCACGCAGCGCTTTGATCGACGCGTGCTGCTCGCTCGACGAAGCGTTCAAGGCGAACAATGTCGAAGCTGTTCGGAAGATATTCGAGGATGCTCAAGAGATGTGGGGAAAAGCTGAAACCCAAGCCGCTTATAAAAAATTGTATGTAAAATTTGAGGGAGAGAAATGAAGGTAGGTGTCCTTGGTCCTCGTGGCACGTACGCGGAGATAGCGGCTCGCGTGCAGTTCGGCGATTCCAAAATAGTGCCTTATCCAACGATCACAGATGTGGTGGGGGCGGTCGTGCGTGGAAAAGTGGAGATTGGAGTAATTCCTCTAGAGAGTTTGCGTGAAGGTTCTGTCGGTGAAACTCTAGACACCATAGCGTGGCACGATGTAAAGATTCAGTCGGAGATGGTGGTGCCGATAACCCATTCGCTCCTCAGTGTTCCTGGGGCGAAAATTGGCCAAATAACTCAAGTGCTCTCTCATCCTCAGGCCATCGCCCAATGCCGTGAATTTTTGCACAAAAATTTCCCAAAGGCAGAGTTGATTGAAATGTCGAGTACAGCGAAGGCAGCCGAGCAGGTCAGCAAGCTCCGG
>JBGPSS010000065.1:0-6262 GCA_041490225.1 Hadesarchaea archaeon | reverse complement strand
CAATATTTGCTCACAGGGCACTCCGCGCATAGGGGTTTTATCGCCCTGCAGTATCGTCGTCCGTGTTGAATCAAAAGCATGTGCGCTTCTCCTCGACGTCCAACTGGAACCAGAGCTTCCAGTTTTATTCTAACATTTTCGTGATTGTCTTTTGGCGCCGCAAAGCCGAGCCTCTTCGATATCTTAAAAACATGGGTATCCACAGGCAAAACATCGCGACCGGCCGAGAAAGCTAGCACCACATCGGCAGTTTTGTACCCTATGCCCGGCAGCAAAAGCAATTCTTGGCGGGCTGCTGCCAGAGGTTTTTTCAACACTTTGCCGATGTTTCCTCCGTAACGTTCGCAGATGGCTTGCGACAGTTCTTTCAAACGTTTTGATTTTATTCGATGGAGTCCAGCTGGCCTGATCAGTTTTTGAATCTCGCGCTCGTCGGCCCTAGCTATCTGCCGCGGAGTTTTAAACTCGGATGTTAGACGCTCGTATGCCGTTTTGGTGTTGCGCCAGTTCGTGTTCTGAGAGAGTACGGTACCCACGAGCATCAGAAAAGGATTATCAGTATACCTGCGCCAAGGCTTGAATTCTGACCTCAGACGATCCAGTATCGCTACCATTCGCTTGTCGTCGTCCATCTATATCCAACCTTAAATCTTGTGCCGACCAGCAAAGATTGGTGAATCCTTGAACGCCTCATATATATTATATCTAATACTTTTCTTTGGCTCTTTGGCTTTTGGCCTAGAAGCCATGCTGCTCGGCCTTGGAGGGCAAATGTCCATGCTATATCGTCGCAATAAGCGAAAGACGGTTGCGCTGGCGCTGCTCTTCGGGCTCGCGATAGTGGGATTATCCGCCGCAACTGCTGTACCTTTTGGACTGGAGCCGCTCTACGTGTGCGTGCTCGTCCTAGGATACATGTTCCTCGTCGGCGCGGTGATCTGGCATTTCAAAACCAAGTTCATGACGACGAGAGAGCTACACCTACCATGGACAGCTAGCGATACAGAGATAAAATCGATGCTCAAAAAACGAGGCTTTGGGGCCGTGGTGAAAAAGAAGAAAAGGTAGATTTCAGGCTGGTCCTCCGTAGTAGCCAACCTTTCGTTTCAAATCATCGACACACTCTGGGTTTAACAGTGTTGTGACATCTCCCACGGGCTCGTTTAGTAACAATGCCTTTAGAACGCGACGCATGATCTTACCGCTTCTTGTCTTCGGTAATTCGTCAGCGAATATTATTCGATCTGGTTTTGCTATCGGCCCGACAGTTTTGCCCACATACGAGACGAGCTCATTGGCGAGTTCGTCCGAAGGTTGTACTCCTTTCTTAAGCACAACGTATGCCACGGGCACTTCTCCTTTTATCTCATGAGGTTTTGGAACAACTGCACTTTCGGATACTGAATTGTGCCTGTCGAGCGCATCCTCCAACTCGGCGGTTGCAAGTCTATGTCCAGCAACTTTCATGACATCATCTACCCTACCAGTGACACGAATGAAATCCTCAACTTTGCCCAGCAAGCGAATGTCTTCCGCTATTTTTCGTGCCCCATCGCTGGTGAAATAGAATTTGTTGTTGTATTTGCTCCAGTATGTTTCTCGATATTTATCGTCGGCCTTGTATAGTCCCCGCAACATCCCCGGGGCAAACGGAGGCATTTGAACGAGGTAACCACTGGTGAGCGAAGGCTTCCCCTCTTCGTCGACTATTTCATGTTTTGTACCTGGAAAGCTCTGTCCAGAAACAGTTGGGATGAATGGGCCTATCCCTGGCAAGCTCATGATTAACGTGCCACCTGTCTCCGTCTGCCACCAAGTATCTACAATCGGGCATTTTTCTCCACCTATATTTTTGAAGTACCAAAGCCAAGCCTCTTTATCGATCGGCTCGCCAACCGTGCCCAACAAACGGATGCTACTGAGATTGTGCCGTTTTGACCATTCCTCACCCAACTTCACGAACATTCTGATCGCTGTAGGAGCCGTGTAAAAAACCGTGACTCCATAGCGTTCGACGATCTCCCACCATCTATCGGGCGCAGGATAGTCGGGAGCTCCCTCATACATCAGCATGCTCACGCCATTGAGCAGAGGGCCATAACATGCGTAGGAATGGCCAGTGATCCAACCTATATCTGAAGTACACCAGAAGAGATCGTCGTCGTGAAGGTCGAACACCCAACGCGTCGTCCAGTATACTTGCGTCGCATAGCCACCCGTGGTATGGATAACTCCCTTCGGTCTGCCGGTGGTTCCACTTGTGTATAGCAAAAATAGCATGTCCTCGCTATCCATAACTTCCGGCTTGCACTCCGGCTCGGCTTTGCTCGCTAGCTCATGCCACCAATAGTCTCTACCATCAACCATGTTTACATTCTGTCCCGTCCTTTTGACGACCACTACCTTTTTTACGCTTGTACCCTTGATTCCGTCATCCGCACTGGTCTTGAGACCGATTGGTTTTCCTTTCCGGTAGTAGCCATCTGCAGTAATCAGCACTTTGGCTCCGGCATCTTCCAACCTAACGCGGAGGGAATCGCTGCCGAAGGCTGAAAAAACAACGCTATGTGGCGCGCCTATCCTAGCGCATGCGAGCATCGCGATTTGAATTTCTGGGATCAGGGGTAAGTAAATGCCGACCTTGTCTCCACGTTTCACTCCAAGTTCCTTCAGAACATTCGCAAAACGATTGACTTCGTCGTAGAGTTGTTTGTAGGTGACAACTCTAGCTTTTTCTTCTGTTAGCTCAGGTACCCAAATTATCGCTGCTTTATCGCCCTTGCCAGCTTTGATGTGCCTATCCACAGCATTGTAACAGATATTCAACTTGCCGCCGATAAACCATTTGAGGTAAGGCGGGTCCCACAGGTACGGCTTGTCCCACTTTTTGAACCATTCAATTCCTTCGCTCGCGCGAGCTTCCCAAAATGCTATTGGGTCTTTTGCTGCCTCGTCGTAAATCGATGGATCGCTAACCCAAGCTCGGCGCTTCATCTCTTCGGATGGCCACCATATCTCTTTGTTCTTTTTGTCTTCGACGACCCACTTGACCTGCTTCAAGAACTCACCAAGTAATTTCGTCTGGTTTATGGTTTAAAAGTGATGCTTTGGCGATATCTTGGCAATACCAAGAAAAGTAAAAAGTAGAAACTGTTTTTTAGTACATGCCTAGTATAAGGCAGGGGATCACTTGCCCAAGAAAACTTCGCTCAAGCCTTTCTTCGATCCAAAAACGGTTGCAATTATCGGCGCCTCGCGTGAACCCCACAAACTAGGAAATATTATCTTCACAAACTTTATCAATTCGGGATTCAAGGGCAAGGTCTATCCAATCAATCCAAAAGCTGAGGAGATCGCCGGCGTCAAATGTTACCCCAATATCGAAGCAGTGCCCGAAAGTATTGACCTAGCCATCGTGGCCGTGCCAGCTGAAGTCGTGCCACAAGTGATGCGAGAATGTGTCACCAAGGATGCAAGGGCAGCGGTCATAATTTCTGGTGGTTTCGGTGAGACTGGTCCAGATGGTAAAAAACGAGAAAATGAACTCCGAAGAATAATAAAAGATTCAGACATTCGAGTCATGGGACCCAATTGCATAGGGATATGGGATGGGCACACCAAAGTTGATACTCTCTTTTTCCCACCAGACCGCCTAAATAGGCCTCGCGAGGGATCGATTTCTTTTATCTCCCAAAGTGGCGCCTCTGGTGCGGCCGTATTGGACTGGGCAGCCGCACAGGGAATAGGGATGAACAAATTCGTGAGCTATGGGAATATGATAGATGTCAACGAAATCGACCTGCTTGAGTACCTGAAGGACGACCCAATGACCAGTGTGATAATGATGTACCTCGAGCAAACGGCGGATGGGCGCAGATTGATGGAGGTCGCAAAACGAATTACGCCGAAAAAACCTATCATTGCCCTAAAGGCTGGAAGCACAGAGGCAGGTGCACGAGCAGCTCTGTCTCACACTGGTGCATTAGCTGGTTCCGACCAAGTATACGACGCGGCATTCAAACAATCAGGCATCGTCAGAGCTTACAGTTTCGATGAACTTTTGGACCGCGCATTTGCTCTCGCATTGCAACCTCCTGCCAAAGGCGATCGGATAGCAATAATAACCAATGGTGGCGGCTTGGGCGTTATGTTAGCTGACGATATCACTCATCAAAAAATAAACGTGGCAAAGTTTAATCCCGAAACAACCAACGCTCTTCGCCAAAAGTTTCCGGCGCGGGTGAGCATAGGCAATCCCATAGATTTGACGGGAGACGCCAACGAAGACAGCTACGAAACTGCGCTCAATTTGGTGCTCGCAGATCGAAATGTTGACGGAGCTGTCGTGATAATTCTATTCCAACTCCAAACGATAGGAGAAGGCATCGTGGACGTAATCGCGAAAGCGAATAAAAAATATGAGAAGCCCATCGCCGTATGCGCTTTCGGCGGCGGTTTTGCGAAAAAATGCGCGAAAAAACTCCAATTCGAAAAAATCCCATGTTACCCAACGCCTGACCGTGCTGCCGAAGCAATGATGGGTTTAGTCACGTGCGGTAGAAAACAACAAGACAACCCTAATCCTAAATTTTTATTATGAGTCAATGAAAAGCAGTATATTTTTTATTTAACTCTGCCACGAGTTCTCTCACAGGTTTAAACTCCGCCGCATACGGCGCCAAATCATTCTTAACCGCTCGCCAAAGTTCATCAAGCTGACACGACCGATTACCACGTTCTCGATATTTGAGCGCTTGGACAAGCATAGAAAGGTAATCGGCCGAATGAACAATTTTAGACTCGATGGTGCGCTTTTCACAGTACTCATGCCAAAGTTTCATGCACTTTTCTTTATTTTTTAGCCCTATGAAAAGTTCCTCAAGTGCGCTTTTTTCCATGCGTTTCTTGATATCAGGTGATTCCAAGTGCTTCAGCGCCGTGTTAGGAAAGTCGCCGACCGATGCCTCTGCCCAATCGTGCATAACTGCCATGCTAAGCGCTCGCTCTAGGTTCAGCTTCTTGTGCTCAAGCTCATTGGCGAGCAAAAACGTGATCACGGCGACATCAAACGTGTGCTGGGCAACATCCTCTACCTGATTGAGTTGAACATTACACATCAGCCAACCAGTACGGGGGATACTCTTTAAGTTGTTTAGCCGCTCCAATAACTCGCGCAATTTCATGTTACACCACCACAAGTTTCGCCTGCTTAACTCCACGCAACGCTCCTAATTTATCTACAAGTTTACGAATTTTTTCAGCTTGACCTTTGACGACGATGGTTTCGAGGCAATGCTTTCGATCCATGTGGATGTGCTGGACAGCGCTTATGTTTGCCCGGCTAGCATGTTGAATGTCCACCAAGGCGTCCGTCAAACCGCGGACATTGTGCTCATATACCACTACAATTATTCCGATTTGGCTACCCCTGAGTCCCTGACGCCATTTATAGTTGGTCAAAAAATCGTGCAAAGCGTCCCTAATGGATTCAGAGCGGCTCGCGTATTTTTCAGTTTTGAGCATTCGATCTAATTCTTCAAGAAGTTCCTGTGGCAACGTTACACTAATGCGCGTTATTTTTTGCATGTAGACCCTGCATTTTTAGCCCTTTGAATTTGCCGGGCCACCAATTTCAATTGACTTCAACATGTCATCATCCCAGTCGAATACGAGCCGTTTCCGATCCTTCCAATACTCCGCCTGCAGCACACTCCCGACGACCAATGGCAATGAAACTGTTGGTTCAACGTAGGCAGTTGCCTTGGTGGCTTTTTTAGATATCTTCCCCCAAGACGTGGCTTCTTTAAGCGTGCTTCCGCTAAGCCCTCCCCAGTGAGGCACATCCGTGGTTAGTTGAAACGCGTACGTGTGACCACCAGTATCAACGTTGAAAACATATGCCATCACAACTGCGTCGTTTATGAAATTTTTCGGTACCCCGCCTGCAATGTAGATAGCTGCCGTCTTCTTAGACTTCACGACGACTTGTGTCAGCTCATAATTGTCACGTATTGCGTCTATGATCATGTGCTTCTTTCCATTCATCTTTCTCCAATGATAATATTGAGTCAAACCTATGCCAATGCTGCTATCGTTGAGCGCTGGCGAAAAAACTGGGATACTATGTTTTGCCGCTGTATGTAAAATTGAACTCTCATCTTTAAGCTCCCTGCCAAGCAAATAGAGGAATTCTCTGCTTGAGTATGGTCTGGGCTCGAGTTTTTCTGCAAATTTCGCGATGAACGTGTCGCATTCCCAAAAT
>JBGPSS010000064.1:0-6267 GCA_041490225.1 Hadesarchaea archaeon | reverse complement strand
AGGCGAGATGAGCAACTGGCGAAGGCGGCTGAGATACTTAGGACACAGCCCGAGCAGCTTGCGAAGTCGACCAAGGAACTCTTTGACCGATGGAAGGCGGCGGAGAAGGAGCTCTCTAAAGCTAGGTCGCAGGTAGCTGGGTCGCGTTTGGCTGAGCTTAAGTTGAAGGCTGTTCAAGTGGGGGCTGTTAGGGTGGTTAGTGAGGTCGTGGAAGATGTTAGCGTGGACGAGCTCATCAAGATGGCCGATGCCCTCATCCGCGATGACAAAACCATGGTGGCGGTCCTCGGAACGCGTAATACAACTGCTACAGTGGTGGCGATGGCTGGTGAGGTGGCTGTCCAGGCGGGTGTGGATTGTGGCAAGATTATCGCGGCCTCGTCCGGCGTGCTCGGTGGCGGGGGCGGTGGTAAGCCGGAGCTTGGGCAGGGTGGTGGTCCCGATGTTGATAAGCTGGAGGATGCTTTGAAGACGGCGCTGAATATGTGCGAGCAGTCACAACAGTTGCAAACTAGCGATCAATGAAGATGGTGATTTTGTGGTCAACTGGCAGCAGATTGACGCGAAATGGCAACAGGCATGGCGAGAGGCGAAGCTTTTCGAGGCGGCGTCCAGCGGGAAACCCAAGTTTTACATCACAGTAGCTTACCCATACGTCTCTGGCCCGATGCACATAGGTCATGGTCGCACTTATACGGTACCGGACGTAATCTCGCGCTACAAACGAATGCGAGGCTATGGTGTCCTTTTCCCAATGGCATATCACTTCACTGGCACCCCGATTGTCGGGGCAGCGAAGCGCGTGGAACGTAGGGAGAAGCAGTTTGTTGATGTTTTAACCAAGCGCTATGGCCTACGCGAAGATGAACTCAAAAAACTCGAGGACCCCCATTACTTTGCGAGTTATTGGGCAAAGACAAGCGATCTCAGCTACAGGAAAGGCATGGAGTGGCTGGGTTACTCGATAGACTGGCGCCGCGAGTTCACCACCGTCGACCCACAATACAGCAAGTTCGTCACGTGGCAGTATCACAAGCTGATGGACGCTGGGCTCATCGTCAAAGGAGCGCATCCCGTCAAGTGGTGCCCCCGATGTCGGAATCCTGTGACAGACCACGATTTGCTCGACGGTGAAGGCGTAGACATCGTTGAGTTCACGCTTCTAAAGTACCGTCTCGGCGATTATGTACTACCGGCCGCGACGCTAAGACCTGAAACAGTTTTTGGAGTAACGAACCTGTGGTTGAATCCCAACGTCGAGTATGTGCTCGTGGGTGTAGATGATGAAAAATGGATTGTGAGTAGGGAAGCCGTAGAGAAGTTGCGTGAGCATGGTCACGAGATAGGTGAAGTTCAGAAGTTTCCCACCCGTGAGCTGATCGGTAAAGAGATAGAAGTGCCGCTCACTCACAAACGAGTTTTGATTCTGCCAGCAAATTTTGTGGACCCGGATAATGCGACTGGCGTAGTTGGTTCTGTTCCCGCCCACGCGCCGTATGACTACATAGCGTTGCGCGAGCTTCAGCAAAAGCCGGAGCAGTTGAAAAAATGGGGCATCGACCCAGCAGCCATACAGAAACTCGAGTCTGTTTCGTTCATTGAGGTAAAAGGATTCGGCGAGTTTCCTGCAATTGACGTTGTTCAAAGGATGAAGATCAAAGCTCAGAACGATCCAAAGCTTGAGGAAGCGACTTCTGAAGTCTATCAAAATGAATTTGCGAAGGGCGTTATGCGTGGATGGGTGCCGAAGTACAGTGGAATGCCAGTCTCCGAGGCCAAGGCGCAGGTCAGAGACGACATGGTGATGGTCGGGGAAGCGGCGGTGATGTATGAATTTTCAGCTAAACTGGTCACCTGCAGATGTGGGGCGAAGTGTTGTGTAAAGCTCGTCAAAGATCAGTGGTTCTTGAATTACGCGGACGACGCATGGAAGCAGAAGGCGCGCGCTTGTCTGTCGCAGATGCAGCTAGTGCCGCCTGAGACGAGGGCACAATTCGAGTACGTCATCGACTGGCTCCATGAGTGGCCATGTACCAGGCAGCGCAGTATGGGAACGCCCGCGCCTTGGGACCAAAGCTGGATTATAGAGTCTTTGAGTGACTCGACGATATACATGGCATACTACACAATTTCTCACATCCTAAAAACAATTGAGCCAGACAAACTCACAGACGAAGTCTTTGATTACGCGTTTTTGGGCAAGGGGGATGTGGTGGCTGTAGCCAAAGTCACGGGCATAGATGAGCAAACGCTACAAAGGATGCGGCGCGAATTCGAGTACTGGTACCCGCTCAACTACCGCACGTCCGCGAACGAGTTGATCCCCAACCACTTGACGTTTTTCGTGTTCCATCATGCTATGATATTTCCGCAGAAACTCTGGCCGAAGGGAATAGTTTCGTTTGGCATCGCCGTGCTCGAGGGTAAAAAGATGTCTTCTTCCAAGGGCAACATCGTGGCGATAAACGAGGCAGTTCGAAAATACGGCGCAGATGCTATCAGGCTATATTTGATGTCGACGGTCGAGCCTTGGCAGGATTTTGACTGGCGTGCCAACGAAGCCGACGCGATGCTTCGCCATCTGAAACGCTTCTACGCGCAGGCCCAGGAAATCATCGCTATGCCGACGCCGGAACGTCCAAGCCTGACTTTGCCGGATAGATGGATGTTGAGCAAGTTGCAGGATCACGTTCGAGTGGCTACTGAAGCCCTCGATAGGTTTGAAACGCGCAAGGCCCTCCAGCACTCGTTTTTCCTCTTCATGCAGGACTTGAAGTGGTACCTCAAGCGCGTCGAGCGGGATGAGGCGTGTGCGCACGTGCTCAAACGGGTGCTCGATGTTTGGGTCCGTCTGCTCGCACCGTTCACGCCGCACGTTTGCGAGGAACTCTGGCGCCAGATGGGCAAAAAAGGCTTCATATCCATCGCAGAATGGCCGAAGGTCGAGGAGAACCTGAGGAATAAGAAAGTCGAGCTGGCGGAGAACTATCTCGCATCTGTCGTCGAAGATATAGGAAAGATCTTGCGTGTTGTAAAAAAAGAAAAACTGACGAAAATTTGTCTATATGTGGCGCAGGACTGGAAGTGGTCGACATACAAAATGGCACTTGATGTGGCGCGCGCGGGGAAAGTTGATGTCAAGATGCTACTTCGTGATGTGGAGAAAAAGCTTGGCTTGAGGTTGCATACGGCGGATCTATCAAAGTTCTTGCAGGAAGCGATCCAAGATTTCAGGACGATGTCAGAGGAGCAGCTGGCGGAGCTCGCTGAGGTGGAGCTCGATGAGTCTCAGGTGCTTTTTGATGCGACAGGTTTCCTCGCCAAACAATTTGGTGCAGAAGTCAAGATATTCAAGGCCGACGACGCGACGCGGTACGATCCACAGGACAGAGCACGGCTATCCAAGCCAATGAGGCCTGCCATCTACGTGGAATGACCAAGGTGCATTTTTTGATATTGAGTAGCAAGCTTCGAAATGCGATACACGATTTACGATATCTGCTATATCACGGCTACCCACGCGAATCTGCGGTCACTTTTGTAGCGAACCACTATCGTTTGGCTCTCGAGCAGCGGCACTTGCTTGCGCGCTGCGTTTTTTCGCGGAGAGAGATCGCTGCTCATAAATCGAAGGTGATCAGTAGCAAAAAAGTCAAGGGGAAACACCTCGGCGTCGATGGATATAACACGCTCATAACGTTGGAAAGCATTTTGACGTGCAAACAAGTCGTGAGGTGCGATGACGGCCACATCCGCGATCTACGGGCTATATTTGGCAAGTACAAGCTGTCACAAGCTACTGACCGTGCTTTGGCGGAGCTCTTGGAGATACTTAGGAGGGCTAGACCGAGAGATGTTGTTGTGCTTTTCGACAAACAGGTGAGTCGAAGTGGTGAGTTAGCAGGAGCTACAAGACGCGGACTCGAAAAATTCGGTTCAAAGGGCAACTCTCGGGCGACAAGTGGCGTGGATTTCAAACTTCGTGCCTTCGATGTTGTGGCGAGCAGTGACCGTGCCATCATCTGGCGAGCGAAAGCGGTATGGGATATTCCTGCTGAGCTCTTGAAACGAAAAAAAGCGAATATTCTCGATTTGAAAATGATATGATTATTTCATTTCTTTTGTGATTTGACCAAGCTTTTGGAAATCCATCTGCAACTTTTGTCTAGTGTTCCCGCCATAGAGAGCTGCTGCTGGATGATATGTTATGAAGAGCTTGAACCTCACGCCTGCGTAGGTGCAGTTGAGCAGTGTGCCATGCTCTTCATTCATGACGACATTTCTACCAAGCAATGCTCGTGCGGAAGTCCTACCTAAAGTCACCACTAACTTTGGCTTTATCATCGTGATCTGTTTTTTGAGATAGTTCGAGGTGCAGATCTCGATCTCGTCGTCGATTGGAACGCGATTTTCTGGTGGTCTGCAGCGGACAACATTGGTCACGTAGACATCATGCCGTTGAAGCTCAGCAATTTTCAGAAGTTCATTTAAAAATTTTCCAGCAGATCCATAAAATGGAACTCCATGCAAGTCTTCCATACGGCCGGGCCCTTCCCCGACAAACACAATTTTAGCATGATATGGCCCTTCTCCAGGAACTGCATTTTTCCGGGATTTGTGAAGCCTGCAAAGGGTGCAAACTCTTATTCTTCTCTCGAGGTCTTCCGTGACCATCCCCACCCCGAGCGTTCGATCATCGGTTTCAATTTTTCGTGGACTAGTTTTAGCACGACGATATCATCCTTGCAGTGTTCGATGATCAACTTTCGCGCTTCGTTGTCACCGCGCTCAGCGAGCTTGAACAAGGCCAGAATGTCGGTGCCGTGAAACTCTTTGAACCCTTTGCCACCATTTATTTCTAGGAATCTTGCAACGGATTCTAGGCTGTAACTCGAGAGTAACAATCTAGCCCTAGACCATTGGCAGAGGTCTAGCATTTGAATTTCGTCTAGTTCGCTTAGATCGATTTTATGGATAAGCGCACGGGTGCAAAGAAATGGGATGTCGAAGCCGGATCCATACCAAGTGACGATAAGATCGCAGTTGTTCAGTTTGTTTTTTAGCCATTCGAGCATTCTTTTTTCTTCTTCTATAGAGCCTGCGAATCTAACCTCTGGCTCGCTATTCGCCAGCAGCCCGATTGCTATAACTATCCCCGTATCCGCTTTTTTTGAAGTCGTCTCTATTTTTGGGGCATATTTTGCCTATCCAAGAAGACGACTCCTTGCGGCCTCTCTTCTTTTATCAAATCCAAGCACCTCTTGGGCAGGTGATATGATGCACCTAACCACCTCCATTTCTTCGGAGAATAATGGACGTTGGAGATTAAAAACTTCAACCTCTCCCTATCTCTGGCTGTTCTAAAATCTATTAATTTTTTAAACAGGCGCAAATTGAACTTGTTTTTTATTGTACTTATTCTCCACTCACCATTTTGCCGGATGGGATAAACGTGTACTTTAATACCCAAATCTCTTAAAAGCGAGGCTACTTTTTTGATTCCTTTTTCGTTGGTGGAACTCAAATGCACATACCCCTGTAAACTCAAACAAAAACGGTTCGCCCCGTTTTTAGTAACATAGCTAGTTTTGGTCAATGATAAACCAACATGCCCTTCCGAATCAACGAAGCCTTTTAGAAACCCTGTCTTTAGCCCATCACTACCTTCCATTATCTCTCGAGGGACTTCCCAATATTTACACCTCGTTTTATAAGAGGAACGCAATGCGTTTGCCAAATTTCGGGAATGAAAAGTCACGTAATACAATCCTGTCTTTCTTCTCTTGCCACTGAATGATGCTTGTATCCCAAATGCTCGCTCGCCATTTTTCAAAAAAGTTTTAGCAAAATTTATGTCTTGACACTCTAAACGAGCAGAATATTCGCCGACATATCCATCTCCACAAAGAACACCTAAAGTATACGCAAAACTCTCGCCAAATTGTAATTTTATTTTTTTCTTCAATTTCAGGCTTTTTAATTTCCCCGCCTTTTTTTGTACCTCTTCGCGAGCTTTTAAGATGTCCCAATTTCTCAACTTTATCAACGCTTGAACTTCTTTCTGGCGGTTCTTGCATAATAACCATTTCTGGATGGTCGTTGGATTCAAGTCATATTCCCTTGCTAATGTGGTAGAGCCTTCGTGATTCTCGAAGTATCTCTCTAGTATCTTTTGGAGAATTTCTCGAGCTATTGGCTCTTCCATTATTTCCCCTCCCAGCGCTTTTTCTGAAACTTTATACAAGCCGCTTTAGGCGAGAGAGAGGT
>JBGPSS010000063.1:0-6271 GCA_041490225.1 Hadesarchaea archaeon | reverse complement strand
TTTAATATAACAAAAAGCTTAAATATTGCTTTTTATCATATTGATATGATTACATGAAAATCGAGGACCATTTGCTAAAGTCGAAGGCCATGGAATTGACGCTCAATAAGCTGGACAAAGAAGCCGACTACGAGGCCATAATCGAACTCTGCATGCTAATTTCCGCCCATTACACGAACGCCACGCTACACAATCTTAGGATAACCCCTGTCGACAGAGACATCAAACACAACAAGCTAACTGGTGAAATCGAGCGACGTCGCGTCGAGGAGCTTATCAAAGTTTGCGAGGCCATCAATGCGCTTGAACAACTCAGGCCAAGGCATGTCTATAGCAAAGGCCGCGACGGAGTTGTAGCCAAACGGGCATTAGGGCTGCTCGAGAAGGTGCGAAAAACATGTATGCAAGTACTCGGCTGAAGGAGCTATTCGACTTTGGCGAGGAGGTGGGCAAACTTCCAAGTGTGCTGGCAGTAACGCTGTTCGGAAGCGTTGCCCGGGGTGAGGCTACTATCGATAGTGACATCGACATCGCCGTGATCTATACAAAGAAAGATGAAGCGATCATAAAGCGGGTCGAAAGATTTGCACCCCCGCGCGTCCAAATTGTACACATTACTGCCAGAGAGCTTGAAAAAAACGTGTCATTGGCAGGTGCACTTGGCGGAGAGGGACTCCTGTTATATGGCAAGCCTTTGGTGATACAAGCCCAGAAATTAAAACTCAAGCCGATGGTGATAATTACTTACGATACTAGGGAGCTTGATGTTAATACTCGGAATAAATTAAGCCACGCACTATACGGAAGAACTTCAACAGTGATCAAAAGTGAAAAAAAGCGCTACGTTCAAAAGTACGAGGGGCTCACCGCTCGACCAGGTATAGTGAAAATTGGCAAAGCTGTGTTGTTAGTTTCGCGCGAGAAAGCATCTACAATCACAAAAACTTTGGAAGCCCATGGGGCAAGGTGGAAGGAAATCCCTGTTTGGACGTATTAAACTTCAAAACAACGCGCGCTAAAGGTGGAGCCGCCGGTGGGTCACGATCCCACGACCTGCGGTTTACAAAACCGCTGCTCTTCCAACTGAGCTACGGCGGCCCATAAAAACCTAGTTTTCTTGTAAAATAACTTGTCGCCTTGCGCGCTTACCTGCGCCGCTTGAACTTTACCACGCCCTCGACGATATCCTCGATCGCCGCACGAGGGTTCTCGGCGCAGGCGACTGCGCGAGCCAAGAGCACCCCTTCAGCGCCCAACTTCAAGGCGAGGTACACGTCCTCACCACTAGCTATGCCAGCACCACATAGCACTTTGATTCTCGGGTTGACGCGGCGGACTTCTCTGACAGTATCGCCTATCACCTCCGGTTTGACCTTGGAGACGGCACGCCCAGTACCTATCAGCTCAGGTGGCTCCACCGCAACTATATCTGGCGCGAGCCTCGCCACCTCCATGCTCCGCTCCACATCTCGCCCGCAAACCACGCTTGCCATCCCGAGCTCTCGAAGGCGTCGCACCACCAGCTCTATCTCCGGCATCGAAAGCGCCCGCTCGGAGTGGTTCACGAGCGAGCCTACAGCGCCGGCCTCCTTCGCCGCCTCTGGCAGAACCCATCCGGTGAATCTCCCAGATTTGAGCGGGTCGACGTGCTGAGCGAGCACGGGGATATCCACGGCCCCCGCAACCCTGTATATGTCAAAAGCTTGAAGCGCGACCGCGACGTTCACTTTTTTTCTTTTGGCTACACCTGCTATAATTTTCGCGAGCCTGACCGCGCGCTCGCCAGTCGCCTCCACGTATGTCTTGAAGTTCACTACGACCAAGGGCGTCTTCAACATCTCCACACCCAACGAACTTGGGACTTGAACCTAATAAAACATTCAGGATTAGGAACGAAAAATACACAAAGTCCCAATCACGCTGAAGTTGCGTACAAAGACAACATAATGTAAAATTTTTAGCGTGCACCACTAACCATCAAACATGCGCAACCTGATGGCAATTACATTTATCATCTCGCTCGCGATGGGCATCACCGGCCTAGCCCTGCCGCTGTATGCGAACGACCTCGGCGCGAGCTATACTGAGGTCGGCCTGCTCGGCACGACCTACGTCGCCCTCAATTTTTTATTCTCTCCGCTCGCAGGACACTTCTCCGATCGACGCGGCAGGAAATCCCTCCTCGTACTAGGGCTTTTTCTCGTCTCCATCTCGTTTGCCTTGTACCTAGCTATAAACGCTGTCTGGTGGCTGCTGGCGGTGCGGTTGCTTCAGGGGGCCGCGGAAGCGCCGATCTGGGTGAACGCGCAGGCCGCCGCGGGTGACCTTTCGAGGGCCAAAACTAGAGGGAAGGCGATGGGCACCTATGGCGTCTCCTGGGCGGCCGGTTTTTCCGTCGGGCCCCTCCTCGGCGGCTACATGTACAAAACCGTCGGTGCTACTCCGACATTTATCCTCGGTGCCGTCATCGCGTTTGCCGCAATGTTTATCGCATTAGCGACCGTCCTACCGAAGCCGCACATCATGCCTCGACACATAAAAATTCGTGAACTCTTACCACCGTGCCTCTTGGGCTTCATCTATGTAGGCGTATTATCCATCGTCTTCACGATATTCTCCGTCTATGCCTACAGGCTTGGAGTATCGGCCACGGAAGTTGGGCTACTGATAACTATTTTTGCCGCTTTCCGTATGTTGCTCTTCATCCCGATGGGCAAGTTTTCCGATCGGCATGGCCCCAAATCGGCCATCCAATGGGGACTCGTATTCATCGTGATCGGCTCAATTGGCTTGGCGGTTGTGCAAACTTATCTCCTATTCGTGCTCATGATGATAATTTTGGCTGCCGCAGAGGGCGCAATTTATCCATCCGTGATGAGCATAGTTTCGAAGTTCGGCGGGCAGACTTCGGCCTATGTGATAGGCATCTATAATGCCGTGTCTGTGCTTGGATGGGCGGTGCTTCCTCCGATCGGCGGGTACCTCGTAGACAGGGTGAGCCCATTTGCGCCCTACATGATGTGCGCCGGGATAGCGCTCGCGGCGTTGCTCGCGCATCGAAAACTGTTTCCGAAAAAATGATGGTGCCGGGGCGGGGGGTCGAACCCCGACCTCGGGATTTCTCACATCATCTCGTGGATCAGCACTCACAACCGCCTTGCGAGGTTATGAGTCCCGCGCTCAACCACTGAGCTACCCCGGCACGATTAAAAATCAATGCACATCGATTTTAAGTCTTCTTGAGGGTGCGTGTGAAATTTACGAAATCCTTCTTAGACTTCAGAATTTTACAACCACCTTCGTAACCTACCAGAACGACATCCGCCACGCCGACAAATATCCCATTTTCGATGACGCCCGGCACGCAGGTGATTCTCGCATCGAGATCCTTTGGTTTGATTATCCCCCGAAACTTCACGTCTATGATGTAATTACTATCATCTGTGACAAAAGGTGCCCCCGTAGAAGTCGTGCGTAACATTGGTTTTCCTCCGAGCTCCGCCAATTTGTGAATCGCTGACTTGTACGCGAATGGTAGCACTTCGACCGGCACCGGTGAACGTTCACCAAGTTTTCGAACGAGTTTGGTTCGATCGACGACTATCGCAACTCGCCTCGCAGCGCTGGCGACAACTTTCTCACGCGTGTGCGCGCCACCGCGACCCTTTATCATGTTAAAATTGGCGTCCACTTCGTCTGCTCCGTCGATCATCAGGTCAAACCTTCCATGTTCGTGAAGCGGGGCAAGCTCTAACCCGAGTTCGCTTGCAAGTCGCTGAATGTAAATCGAACTCGGCACGAAAGTTGCTCTCGGCTTTTTCTTTGCTAGAACGCGAACTACTTGCGCGATAGTGGTGCCCGAGCCCAAACCTACGACCATGCCTCGTCTGACCAGCTTCGCCGCAGCTTCCGCGGCCAAAATTTTCCATTCTTCGATGCCCATATGAACACTAACAAGTTTTTACGTTAAATTATTAAAATACTTCGTCATCAAGAAAGATTAAATAAGCTTCGCAAATATTAACATGGTTGACTTCCATGAAAAGAACCGTGTCTGTGAAGGAAGCGATGACGAAAAAAGTGCTCACCACTGCTGCCACCGCTACAGTGGCTCAGGCAGCTAGAGTCATGGCAGAGCGCGGCGTCGGGAGCATCGTCATAGTAAAAGGAAAAAAACCAGTTGGGATTCTAACTGAGAGAGACCTCCTCATGAAGGTGGTCGCTGAAGATACCAAACCGAGCACCATCCGGGTAGGCAAGGTGATGTCAAGTCCAGTGCTGACGGTAAAACCAGATGTAGAGATAACCGATGCCGCAAGGACAATGGTCAAGAACAAGATAAGGCGCTTGCCGGTGGTAGAAAAAGGGAAACTGATCGGCATCATCACGGCCAGCGATATCACAGCGATTTCCCCTGAGTTGATCGATGTCCTGCCTTCGCGCCCGGAAGCGGCGCCAGGCGAGGAAATAGAGGAAAGCGTCTGTGAAGTTTGTGGTGAGGTAACTCAGTCTCTCCACGAAGTCAACGGCATGTGGGTCTGCGATAACTGTCGCGATTTCCTAGGTGGGTAGATGATGGAATGCCGAGCGACCTGCTAGCGAGGGGCCGCGTAAGTGAAATTATGCAACCTTGTTCGTTTTTTGTTTCTCCTTCTGATCTGATTACAAAGGCCCGCTCCATCATGCGCGACAACGGCCTAAGAACTCTTCTTGTCTTGAAAGATGGTAAGCTTGCGGGCATGATAAATTTGAAGCAGATAATGCGCATCACCTCTACCCGCTCAAATGTCACGGTCGCAGGTCTGATGATGTCACCAAGGCTCGTCTCGACACCGGATGAAAGCTTAGACAAAGTTGCGCAAGACATTGTGAGCTCCGAGATGTCGATGGCACCAGTAGTACGAAGCAGGGACGATTCGACAATTGTTGGTATCGTCAGGCTTGATGATATCCTGCGTTGCATCAAGAAAGCGCCCCATTCGAGCAAAGTGACCATCGCCGAAATTATGAGCAAGAAAGTCGTGGGATGCACCCCAGATGATGATATCTCGCGCGTATGGAGGCTCATGGAAGAAACAAAATATTCTGGGCTGCCGGTGACACGTTACAACAAGATCAAACACATAACCGAAGTCATAGGTATGATAACCCGTTCCGATATAATTCGTTCGGGAGCGACGAGGCTCGAAGAGGAGTCTGACAAGGGACGATTTCAACATCCGTCCAGCGTAAAACATGTCATGCGCACACTGCCCATCGTGGCCCCACCGAACATGCCGGTCTTGGAGGCGATCGAGCTGATGCTCAAACACGACATCGGGCGCCTGCCTGTGGTGGAGAACGGTGACCTGGTGGGCATAGTTTCACGTTCCGATGTCGTGGAGGAATGGTTGAGGTGATCACATGCGAAGGCCTTCCCCTCACATGAGTTACAAATCGCGCGCGGGAGGTCGTCCCCTCGATTTTCATTCGAGGCTGCGGAAGGAGGAGGGCAACATAATGCCCATCGCGAGGCGCAGCGTCATAACAATCCAGCCAACGACGCGCATAAAGGACGCTGCCGAAATCATGGTAAAAAACAAGGTGAGAAGGCTGCCAGTCGTGGACCCCGGCACGAAGCGAATGATCGGCATCTTGATCACCCGTGATATCCTCGATTTTCTTGGGGGCGGGGAAAAGTCCAAAATCATCCAAAATCGTTTCAAGGGAAACTTCCTCGCCGCAATAAATGACGCCGTGCGAACGATCATGTCCGAAAAAGTTGTCTGCGGAACCTCCGCGATGTCCGTCAACGACGTGGCGCAACTTCTCTGGAAAACTGGTATGGGTGGCGTACCAATCGTGGACGAAAATCAACGTGTCGTCGGCATAGTCTCAGAACGTGACTTTGTCACATTCACGCCGGCCGTGACCGGAACAGAAGTAGGCTACCACATGACGCGGAATATCACAAGTGCTGAACCTGAGCTACAGATAAAAGAAGCCGCTAAAAAGATGGTTTCTCTGGGCGTGAGACGTTTGCCCGTCGTCGAGGCGCGTGTGTTGGTCGGCATGGTCACGAGCGTTGACATCCTTCGCTACTTTGGCACGGGCAAAATGTTCGAGTACATGTCCACGAACCGCGTCGACGAAGTGATGTCCGTCGGGGTGGAAGATATCATGACGCGCGATGTTCTGACTGTGACTCAAAACACGGATGTGGGAGAAGCGGCTAGGCTGATGGTCGAACGCGGCTGCGGCGGACTGCCCGTCGTCGAAGGAGACGAACTCG
>JBGPSS010000062.1:0-6361 GCA_041490225.1 Hadesarchaea archaeon | reverse complement strand
CTGGCCGAGCGATACAAGCAGTACCTCGGCATGCCTTACATAAACATCCCATCGCCAGACCAGACACATAAAAACTTCGTGGATTACTTCTCCAGACCTTTCACGGATTCGCTCGAGGACTTTGGCATCCAGGTGAAAATCTACTCCGCCGCTGAAATCTACAGGAGCGGAAAGATGACGAACCTCATTCGCGCTGCCCTCGAGCACGCCGACGAGATACGTGAGATCCTCAACAGATATCGAGCGAAACCTTTGCCCGAGGATTGGTTGCCGTACGACGCCATCTGCGAAAAATGCGGCAGGCTCGCTACCACAAAAACCTATGCGTGGCACGACAGCTACGTGAGCTACAAGTGCAGCGGGTGCGATTATGTGGCTGGCTGCGGCCACGACGGCGAGGCCGACTATAGCAAAGGGGGAGGAAAGCTGACATGGCGGGTGGAATGGCCAGCGCGTTGGAAACTGCTAGGAGTAACCTGCGAACCTTTTGGGAAGGACCATGCAACCGCCGGCGGTAGCTATGAAACTGGCAAGATCATCGCGAAGCAGGTCTTCGGCTACGATGCCCCATATCCTGCGCCATACGAATGGGTCAGCTTGAAGGGCGTGGATGAAGAAACTGGTGAAGTGGTGCATCGACGAATGTCCTCATCTCGAGGCGTGGTCTTCACTTTGTCTCAATGGTTGAGCACGGCTGAGCCCGAGCTCCTTCGGTATTTCATCTTTAGGAGCAAGGCGATGAAGAGCAAGGAGTTCGACCCAGGTCTGCCCTTGCTCGACTTCTACGACGAATACGACATGGTGGAGAACGCCTACTTCACGGAAACCGGCATAGGCGACAGAAAGGAGGAGCAGGTCGAACGTATCTATGAGCTCTCGCAGGTGAGAGCGGCGCCAAAACAGCAGCCACAACGGATATCGTTCAGGTTCGCTGCTGTGTTATGTCAAGTTGTTAAAAAATGGGATCAGGCGATAGATATCATAAAGTCTAGAGGGATGATGACCGACCCAAGCCAGACAGACGTCGAACTTGCGACACAACGTTTGGAGCGTGCATTCAACTGGATAAACGACTATGCTCCAGAACACCTCAAATTCAAGATCGCAGAAACTTTGCCACCTGAAGCTAATGCCATTACGGTGGAGCAGAAAAAATGATTAAAAATTTTGGCAGATGATTTATCAAAGAAGGACTACAAGCCAGTAGAACTTCACAACCACATATATGAAATTGCCCAGAACGTTGGCATCGAACCACAAGAACTTTTCAAGGCGGTGTACATTGCGCTGATAGGGAGAGAGTTCGGGCCTCGGGTTGGAAACTTCATGTCGGCGATCGACAAAGGATTTGTGATAAACCGATTCAGAGAAATCGCTTGAACTATTTCCCCCTCAGACGAATCTTCATCTCTGGATTTTCGTTTAGTAGTTGCTGCATGACGGCTTCGAACGCCTCGTCCGGAGCCAGCTTCCTCTCGATGAACACGCCGGTGTGTCCAACATCGCTTCGTCTCGTCAACACCTGCACTCGCTCTCGGACGATGTCTTGGCCGACGCCTATCCGCTTAGCGACCTCCGCTTCCCTCCCGATCACCTGGCTTTCGATATGGCCTCGCGGTGTTGGCTCTATCAGCATCAATCGCTTGTCGACCCCAGCCGCGCGAATTTCACGTTCCACCTGGCGCAAGTCTATAGCCCCTCCGAAGTAGTAGAACTCGGCCTCCAAACGTTTCGGCTTCGTCAATGGAAATGTGACTGAACAATTTTTATCGAGATAGATGTGTGCCTTCGGCAACTGCCATGGAGTCGCCACAACGATTTCGCGCTCGATCGGAACAAATCCTGCGTCGTCAAGTGCGAGTTCCACCTCGTAAGACTGCACAATCGACGGCACAAAGATGTCTACATCGCTTGCTCGGTCAATGTCCCCGCGAGCCACGCTCCCATGAACTATCGACACAACGTTGCGCCTCGACAGGGCGAGCATGATGTCTCTGGCCCGCTGCCGTAACTGTCTGAACAATGCCCAGCGTTTCTCGTCGTACAATACTTCGACGGTGTCAGCAACTTTTACTGGCCTAGCCATCCAATCATAGCTCTACGACGTGATCTCCTACGACGAACAACTTGCCGGTGAGGTGAAGCAGGGGCTTCACTTCCTTGACGTTGAACTTTCCAGACTTGATGACACCTTCCCTCACGTTCGCTGCCACCACTCGCCCAGCCACAACTACGTATTCCTTGCCTTCGTGCACCCACTCGAGCTTGCACTCCAAGTTTGCCAGGCACTCGACGATGCGCGGCGGCTTCACCTTCTCAGACGGTTCCCAATGCAAGCCGGCCTTCTCGAGCTCATTGACCCCGCGCGGGAAAGACTTGCTACACGTCCACATCTGCTTCTTAATCTCCTCGCCGACGACGTTCGCCACGAATTCTTTGGTCTCACATATGTTTTTGTAAGTGTCGCCATCGTATCCAGTCGAGAGCGCTAGAATTGGTGGATCCATCTCCACCGGCATCACGAACGACATCGGCGCGGCGTTTATCCGCCCCTGCTTGTCGACGGTGGTTATCAACAATATCGGCCGAGGTGCGATAACTTTGTGCGATTCTACCAGCGGGATGCCCATACTTATCACCTCAAGCTTTCCTTCAACCACTTTAAATATTCTGGTAGGCCTCGTTCGATGGGCAATGCAATTATTTCTGGAACTTTGTAGCTGTGGAGCTCCTTGATCCTTTCGAACAACTTGTCGAGCGTCTCGCCAGATGTCTTTATCAACAGCAAAGTTTCCCTCGAACGCTCGATTTTCCCCTTCCAACGATACGTCGAGCTTATGCTTGGGACGACATTCACGCATGCGGCTAACTTTTCACCGACGATTTTCTTTGCGATGCGCTCGGCCTCCGCATGATTCTTCGTAGTAGTTAACACGAGGTAAAACATGCTATCTAGAGAAATTTAAGCTACCTCATATTAAAGGACTACGGGAAAACTATGGAAATGACTTGGCTGGCATCGGCGTTGGTGTTCCTCGCTGGATTTTGGTTAGTGATTTTCGCACTCAATCGCCGCTACAATTTGAAAAAGCGGAATATCGAGGTCGGGCCAGGTATACTGATGTGGCGCACCAAGCGGGGCCTGAATTTCATCGACAAAACCGCCAAAGCGCATAAAAGTGGGTGGCGCACCTTTGGGACTGCTGCCGTGATCGTTGGATTTGGGTTCATGGTGTTCATGCTCGTGAACCTCATCTTGAACGCGGCTCTTGTCATCACGCGGCCAGACGTGGCAGCGCCCGGCGTGAGGCTCGTGATACCCGGCTTGACAATTCCACTATTAGAGGGCTTGATCGCGATCCTCAGCGTACTCCTCGTACACGAGTTCGCACACGGTTTCGTGCTCCGCGCGCAGGGGCTCCCGACGAAATCTGTTGGGGCGATGGTGTTCATAGCGATCCCAGGGGCATTCGTCGAGCCCGATGAAAAGCGTCTGAAGAAAGCACCGGTCATGCAGCGCCTCCGGGTGTACGGGGCGGGGTCGTTTGCAAACGTCCTGCTTGCGCTGGTTTGTTTGTCCGTCCTCCTTGTGGCAGTTGCGCCGCGCCCGGGTGTTTACGTCTGGGCGGCGCCCGAAAACGAGAACGTTCCGGCCTATAACAACCTGCTGCCAGGCACGCGTCTATACTCCATCGCGATCAACGAAAATGCGCCTGTAACGTTGAACGAATGGGAGGACTTCGACAACCTAATGAAAAACGTGCGGCCTAGAGACAACCTCACTATCGTGACGAGCGATAACAACGATAACATCACACTCACCGCCGTTACGCACCCGGACAACGAGAACCGCGGTTACCTAGGGGTGGTGACGGTTTCCGCCATATCGCGGTCGGACTTCATCAACCCGCTCTTCACCCTCGCCGCAATCTCATACGGAATCATGGGCTACCCGCTGTTCCATCCGTATTGCAACGACTCATTTTTACCGTGGCCGATCATCTCCCTGTTAACATGGATTTTCCTACTCAACTTCGCGATCGGGCTCTTCAACATGTTGCCGGCGATCCCTCTCGACGGCGGTTACATACTTTCCGGAATCGTCGAAAAACGAACCTCCGCAAAGACTGCCCGCCGCGTCGCCCTCGGGTTTTCCTTCTTCGTGCTGGCACTCATAGTGGTGAGCTTCCTCCCAGGCCTGTGGTGATAAAATAAAGAGAATCGTCATCACGGTAAAGCTGTACAGTCAGAGAAAGACAGAGAGAATCAAACTAATGCAGGGCGCAAAAATCGCCGACTTGCTGAAACAACTGAACTACAATCCTGATGTCGTAGCCGTCAGATGCAACAAAAAGATAGCACCAGAAGAAGAGCGCCTCACAAATGGCGACATCGTAGAAATAATACCGATCGTCACGGGTGGCTAGATGAAGTGCACCTTTTGCGGGCGCAGGGCCGTCTACAACCGCCGCTACGCTGGCACGCTGCTCTGCGACCGCTGCCTGACAAAAAGCGTCGAACGCCGTTTCTGGCGCGCGGTGGCCGAACACAAACTCATCGCACCCAACGAGAAGATTGCGGTCGCGGTTTCCGGAGGCAAAGACAGCGTCGTTGCCCTTCATTTTATTGCGGATTACTGCAAAAACAAGAACTGCGAGGTGGCGGCTGTCACGATCGACGAGGGGATAAAGGGCTATCGCGACCACAGCCTGCCTGTGGCGAGGGAGAACGCGGAGGAACTTGGAGTAGAACATCTAATCGTCAGTTTCAAAGATGCGTACGGAGCCACGCTGGATGAAATAGTGAAAGTGGCAAAGAAAAAAAAGAGCCGTCAGCACCCGTGCACCTACTGCGGGGTGATGCGCAGGTCGCTACTCAACAAGGCGGCGCGAGAGCTAGGCGCAGACAAGCTGGCGACGGCCCACAACTTGGATGACGAGGCCCAAGCGATCATGCTGAACTACGTGCGGGGTGATTTTTCCAGACTCCATCGCCTCGGCCCGATCTACCCGCCGCGGGAGGGCTTCGTGCCCAGGATAAAACCGATGCGCGAAATCCCGGAGAAAGAGATCGCGCTCTATGCACTGCTCAAAGATATGAAAGTGCATCTCGCCGTCTGCCCCTATACTGGTGGCATCCACACGGAGATCCGCGACTTCCTCAACGATTTCGAGGTCAAACACCCCAACACAAAGTTCATGATCCTGAGGATGTTCGACCGCATAAAGCCACATTTGGCGGGAGCGATGCCCGAATTTGAGATGCAGAGGTGCCGTTTCTGCGGCGAGCCAACTTCGACGAGCGTTTGCAAAGCATGTGAACTCTTGGTGCAACTAGGGTTGAGGCAGTAAAAATGCAAGTACTCAATGCAAAGGTTAAATTTCAATTTTGAACTTGATTATCATCTATAAAATCGATAAATCTGAAGAACAAAACACGACCTAATGATCAAGTTTCAATTTTTAGAGTGATTAGTGCTCCGCAAGTGATAGATTTGGAAAACAGACGATATACTCAACGAATAAGTTTCAATTTGAATCAAAATTTAAATGCAGCGCCGAATATAGTTGTAACTGGAAATAGAGTCCCCCACTATAAATTGGTGAGAGAAATGAAAACGGCTGGATCAACAAGCGCGGCGCGCAAGGGCTTTATACCGTCCAGCCGAATTAAAATGGTAAGGAGGTTAAAATTGGGCATTAGAGGTTCTAAAGGAGCCCTGCTTTCGACATTGGTAATAGCTTTGCTACTAGCGTGCGTTTCATCACTTTTATCGTTCGTTTTAATAGCCCCATTAAATGCGCAGGGGGGAGAAAATCCACCATATCCCATTGTCCATCCAGAGATACCTCGCTTCTTGGGGCCTGGTATGCCCGACCTTATGGTCAACTCGCCCGCGGTGCCAATCATAACCGCGATAGAGTCGGGCTATAGCAATGATCTAACGCCCAGGGCGCCCTGGCCGACGCTTTACGGCCCAGGAGAATTCCCGCCGATTGGTGCCGCCGCGCTGGTGGGTAGCGGTCGCGTCGTAGCTATAGCTAACACCATCCTGCGGAACGCGTATTTTGACAATCCGGTGTTAGCAAACAGTTATGTTATGCCACTTGTAGCTAGGTGGTTGATAAACTGGGACGATCCGAGGGGAGATAATCTCTTGTATTACGTTGCCGGCCCTGGCGTTTACCACACACCCTCGATAGTGTCGAAATGGCTTACCATGCTGGAAAATAATTACGGATTTAATGTCAGTACCAACACTGGATCGACGATAACCCCAGCGTTGCTCACAAACGTGAACCTCCTTCAGCTGGCGGAGCTCATGAGGCCGCTTTCCTCCGAGGAAATCCAAGTTGTCGTG
>JBGPSS010000061.1:0-6399 GCA_041490225.1 Hadesarchaea archaeon | reverse complement strand
ATGCTGAGGGTGATAACTGGTTTTGGCGGCTCTCAATCCCTTTTCTCCTAAATCCTGTTCTCTATTGATAAACAAACACCTCGGCAAGACCTCCAAAGCGAGTTGTTGATTGATGTATTGATAAAGGCCCGGAATACTCGAGTTTGCTTTCTCGAAATAGGTGACCCACGTCATGCGGTTCAACATCTCCCCGATTGTGAAAGCCACCAACTTACTATCCACAAAGACAGCTCCCCCCGAAAGGCCCAGTTTATCAAAATTTTGCAGGGCTTCGAGAACGGCATAGTTTTCTTCCAGAAGGCCAGGAGCGCCATTACAATCTTTGGAGAGACACCACTTCTCCTGAAATCTCACGCACTCCGGGATGATGGCTGACGTAATCTTAGTGTATTCGTGTTTGTATCCCGATTCAAACTTTTTTATTTCCTTCCTTTTGCTGTAAAATTTAGGGCCGGGGAGTTTCGCGAGATCCGCAGCCAAGTAAACATAATCCCAGTTATCTCTGTCAGGTACCGGTTTGAAGCCTTCTTTACCTAATCTGGAGGTCAAGGGCTCAACTATACCTCTCATTAGAAATTGTACACCTTTTTTCAAAGAATGCTCGATCAAGATTTTTGTAATTTTTATTTTATCATCCTTGCCTACCGGAGGAGAGTAGATGATTTCTCCGCTTTGCCTTTTTCCTCTAAAGACGATGGAGTTTTCAAGTGAGGCAACCTCAACTGGCTCTGTTTTGTGCCATACGTACATATTGGCGAAGGTCATCTCGGAAATTACGGGCTCCTCTTTTTGAAGAAACGAGTCGACGGTATTTTTATCTTTGAGAGAAAGCGGCGAGAAATTTGGAAAAACTTCCATAAATTGTCCCTATTAGAGAAAAATTCTCTGCTTTTAATAGTTTTGCTCCAAAAGATTAATTTGCTGGAAATTGATTGAACTATGTAAATTACTTTAGAATCTTGGTGCGACTATGGCAAAAAATAAACCCACCAAAAGGAGGTTGGGTGGCACGACTCGATCAATCGAAATCCGCGACTTGACGAAGAAGTACGGCAAATTGTCTGCTGTAGATCACATAAACCTCGATATATCTAAAGGGGAAATTTTTGGGGTTCTTGGCCCGAACGGTGCTGGAAAAACAACTACCTTATTGATGCTCGCGACCCTCTTGAAACCTACAGGTGGTACCGCCAAAGTCAATGGCTTTGATATTCTCGAAGACCCCACGGAAGTTAGAGATTCCATAAGCATGGTTTTTCAAGATCCTTCTTCAGATGAGCTTCTAACTGGTTATGAAAACCTCAAACTGCATGGTTTGCTGTACAACTTGGCGGGCGAAGGAATCGAAAGAAGAATAGAGAAAGTGTTGACTCTGGTTGATTTGACCGACAGAAAAAATGACTTGGTCAAAAAATACTCGGGCGGAATGAGAAGAAGATTGGAACTAGCAAGAGGCTTGTTACACGATCCCCAAGTGTTGTTTCTTGATGAACCCACGCTTGGGCTGGATCCCCAAACGCGGGAGCATATCTGGAGTTATATCGAGACCCTTTCCAAAGAGATGAAAATAACGATACTGCTAACAACGCATTACATGGAAGAAGCCGAGAGGTTGTGCAACCGAATTGCGATTATCGATCACGGAAAAGTTATTGCTCTAGATACACCAAAAAAAATGATAGCCAAGTTGGGTGGAGATATAGTCAAGCTTAGAGCCAAAAAAATCAACGTTAGTAAATTGAAAAAGTTCAAGTTTATAAAAAAGATTGAAAAATCGAATAACACAGTTAAACTCACGGTTGAAAACACCAGCAAAAATCTACAAAAAATTTTGAAAGAGATAGAAAACGTTGACTCTGTCGAAGTTCGCCCTCTGACCCTGAATGATGTGTTTTTGCACTACACTGGCAGGGAAATAAGGGA
The DNA here is from genome assembly GCA_041490225.1 of Hadesarchaea archaeon. GTDB lineage: Archaea > Hadarchaeota > Hadarchaeia > Hadarchaeales > Hadarchaeaceae > DYFS01. The sequence goes on along the minus strand of JBGPSS010000061.1, from coordinate 4,476 downwards.
AGAGGAAGGAACCGAACTAGACCAAATGAGAGCTTTTTCGAGGGTGCAAAGTTCATGAATCCAAAAAAAGTCGCAAGGGGGCTGTATGCGATATGGTATCGTGAATACAAAGTTTTTATCAGGGAAAGAAGCAGGGTATTTTCCGCTGTCGCGCTCCCTATACTTTTCATGTTGATTTTTGGGAGCGGTATAGGCGCCATAGTTAGCATGCCAGGTACCGATTACCAATCATACATTTTTCCAGGTTTTCTAGTAATGACTGTATTGTTTTCGTCTATATTTTTTGGCGCGTATGTAGTTTGGGACAAAAAATTGGATTTTTTGAAAGGAGTGCTCGTATCACCCCAATCTAGGACAACAATATTTGTTGGGAAGGCTTTTGGAGGAGTCACCGATTCGCTGATAGAAGTTTCAGTTCTAATGTTAGTTGGAATCGCCATTGGGATACCTTTAACCGCGTTGAGTGTGGGGATCTCGTATCTAATCCTTTTATTTTTTATAATAGGAACGGTCAGCTTGGGCCTTTTAATTGGCTCGCAGATGGAAAGTCCGCAAGGATTCGGTCTTATCAGTAGCTTCGTCGTATTTCCAATGTTCCTCCTGTCCGGAGCGTTATATCCACTGAGCAATTTGCCTGGTTGGCTTGTGGTTCTTACACGCATAAATCCAGCAACGTATGCTGTAGATGGGCTAAGAAACATAATTCTGGGTTCATCGCTATTTCCATTGTTTGTTGATTTATCTGCAATTCTCTTTTTTACTATTCTCATGATCGCTTTGGGAACGTATGCTTTCAACAGAATGAGAGTATGAAACCGTTTAGATTTGTTATTTTAAGTTCGACACGCACATCTAAATGATGAGATATCATGGTAAAAATTCTCGACATCGTTGGAAAGAGAATAGATGTCAGCGCGATTGCAGAAGCGGCGACCGCGATTCGCGCTGGTGACTTGGTTATCTATCCTACCGAAACCGTCTACGGACTCGGAGCTGATGCTCTCTCAGACAAGGCCATAAAGAAAATTTTCAGGATCAAAGGCAGGGAAGCCGAGAAACCCATCCCCATCGCCGTGAACTCAATAGACATGGCCCGCCAAGTTGCCGAGCTAACTCCTGCAGCCGAGGTGCTCTTCAAAAAGTTCTTGCCTGGCCCTCTTATGATAGTCGCGCGAGCAAAGCCGAATGTTTCTAAGCTAATAACAGCTGGCACAGGAAAAGTTGGGATAAGAGTTCCAGACCATCCCGTCGCACTGAAGCTCATCGATTTCGTTGGAGGGCCGATCACATCAACCTCCGCCAACCTCTCCAGCAAACCCGCACTTCTCACCGTCAGGGACGCTCTCGAACAGCTCGGAGGAAAAGTCGATGTGGCATTGGACGCCGGCAAATGCAAGCTTGGCGTGCCATCTACCATTGTGGACGCTACAGCACGACATCTAAAAATAATTAGGAAGGGCCCAATTTCCGAAGAAAAAATCAAGAAGCTTTTGACCTAGCTATCATGCCAGCGAAGATGCCTGCTCCTAAGCCGTTGTCAATGTTCACGACGACGACCTTCGGCGAGCATGTCTGGAGCATCGTCATGAGGGCGGCCACACCTTTTGTCCCGACACCATAACCAACAGAAGTTGGGACGCCTATCACTGGGACGTCCACGAGGCTGGCCACGACCGATGGCAGCGCTCCCTCCATGCCGGCCACGACGACGAGTGCGGCGACGCCTTTCCTGAGCATGTGCTCGAGCGGCTTGAACAGGCGGTGGATGCCAGCTATGCCGACATCGTACGCCTTCATGACTTGACAGCCCATCACCTCAGCGGCGACCGAAGCCTCCTCGGCGACTGCGATGTCGGCGGTACCGGCGGCGAGCACACCGATCCTGCCCGCCTTCGGGAAAACATGATTTCTGCGTTTGACCAAGATCGCCCTCGCTTTTTCATTGTATCTCGACACAAATCCGCGAGGCAGCTTCTTTTTGATTTCTTCAGTGCACCTTTTATCCGCCCGCGTGACCAACGCATAGCCGTTTTCCCTAGCCAACTTGATCGCGAGCTTTGCCACTTCAGATGGATGCTTCCCTTCACCCAAAATCATCTCCGGCACGCCGACGCGGTAAGCTCGCCCGATGTCCAACCTTGCAAGCTCCCCTACGTGCCTCACGTTGATCGCGGACAATTTGCGCCTCGCCTCGTCCAACGTAAGTTCGCCCGCGAGTAGCCTTTTTAACACATCATCTACCCGCAAATACAACATTTTTCTCGGCATCAGCGCACCCAAAATAATTACTGTGAAATAGGCTTAAATTATGGCCCGAAGAGATTCAGTTGTGGTTTTAATGGAAATCGACCTGTTAGGGAAAAGCGTCGACGCCCCGAAGTTTTTGGGTATACTCGAGAAGGAGTTCGATTGGTTCGTCTCCTATACTTTGATGCTCACGGAGAAACACTTCGAAGACCCAGAGAGCAAACGAATTTTCATCGTGGTCGTCCTCATCGGTGACTATGTTTGGGACATCCACACAGTCAGGTTTGAAGAGGTTGCATACGAGAAAGATCGAACCAAACGCAGAAAGATTGTCGCACCAACACAAGCTGTGCTTCAAAATGTGATGAAGGAACTGCGCGTTGCTTATGAGAAGGCCAAGGAGCTGCCGCCTCAGATAAGGAGAAGGCTGGAAGAGGCCAAAACTGGGCAGTAAGTCGACACATTTTTAGACAAGACGAACAATTTTTTGTTGAGCCTCGATAGCTCAGCTGGTAGAGCGCGTGCTTGGTATCGTTCGGCCAAAAAGCACGAGGTCGCGGGTTCGATTCCCGCTCGAGGCTCGCCTCTAAATCGAGGGTCATAAATCTGTTCGCTCCGGCCGGCTTGCCGATCCTCGCTTGAACACCCATAAAAAAGAAAAAAGGGGGATAAGTCTATTAAGTTCGTTTGGTGGACTTGAGGAAGTCTTGATCCCCTGGTGCTCAATCCTTTGTGCGCCGCCCGAGGAAAATGCGCGCTCAAACGGGGGTCGAAAGGTCATGAGGTAATCACGACATTTTCATGTTTAAATTTCATTTATGAAACCAAATTTATAATCCAATTTTACAGATTCTATTTTGGATGTCGATGTTCAAGCTGTCAAAGTATGTGATGTTGGTTACTGGCGTTACATTAGTAGTGGTTATAAGTTCGATAGCTTATTTCGAGCTACAGTCTCAAGAAGGGGGCGGGATAGGAAATAGGGCTGAAAAGGATAATTACGTTATCGTAACGGGCATCATCCACACGTTTTTCTGGGACAAGCGCATGAGCCCTGAGAACTATCCAATGTATGCAACGATGGCATGCGTAACAATTGAAACAGATAATAGAGTACAAGTACACGTACTCAGTGGTGACCTCGAAGAATTGGGAAAGCTGGAGGGCAAAAGGGTGAGAGTTGGGGGGTACCTGAGGGATAATCCTGACCATGAGACCGCCAAGTTCTTCGGTACGTGTATAGAAGTCGTGGCCCTCGAGGTGCTCGAATGACAAGATGTGAGAATTGCGGTATGCTGGTCAGAAGAACAATAAGCATAGAAGAACTTGGACTTCCGTTACTTGTCCAAGGTGTGAAAATCAATAGTTCCGATGGAAGATAAATCAAAAGGTGCTCGACAGAGAAAGATTGAATTAATATGGAATAAATTGCCGATTCTGGAAGCCTTTGCGCACCGCCAGCTTGCCGATCCTCGCTCATTTAGTTCATTTTTGAGCCCTAAGTTTAACCGATAAGCATGTTCACGCTCGGTGGATATATCGCTCCGGCATATCAGAACTCATAGTCCAACCGAACTGGATGCAAAGCTGATACCTAGTCAAAACTTGCGCTAGCTCGGTTGCGCGGCTATGCCTCAGCAAGTGCGGATGGATTCTTTTGCGTGGTCCTATTTTTCTAGCCGCTAACTTTAGAATCTCGTTGAATCTCTCGGATGTTACGGCTGGTGAAGTGATTAACCTATTTTAGACTGGAGAATAGATTATACAGGAGTGAAGTTCGGATGAGAAAACTTACTCTAGCGTTACTGCTAGGGTTTTGCGCGATAGGTTTGCTCTCTCTTATTTTTTTCTGTTCGATATCGCAAACCTCTGGTTCACCAGGATTTGGGGATACTTCCCACGCCACAATTCTCATCACCAGCAACAGCAGTTTTAAAATAGGTGAAAATGGCGTCACAAGTGGTTCTGGAACCGCGAGCGACCCTTGGATAATCGAGAACTGGGCGATCAGTGCTTCAACTGCGAGTGGGATAGTCATACAGAACACGACTGCATATTTCGTTGTCCGAAATTGCTTGATCGAGAACGGTGGGAGTACTTATCACGGAATCATGTTGAATACCGTAATTAATGGGAGAATCGAAAACAACATTTGCGACAACAACAACAGCGGCATCTACCTAATAAACTCGTCCAACTACGATAACTTAACCAACAACACGACAAATT
>JBGPSS010000060.1:0-6465 GCA_041490225.1 Hadesarchaea archaeon | reverse complement strand
CTCTTTACTTCTAGGATCGTCTCTCCGACAAGCCGTCAGGTGAAAAGTATCTTTTTTCTTCCTCAGCATGAACCGATAGTCGTTCGCCTTGTAGTGCATGATGTCGTCCCTCAGCCTGTCCAGAGCAACCGACCCTTTTGGCGGCGGCGCCTGCCCCTTGGAGCGAGTGAGGGGGTGAGTGGGCTCCAGCAACGCAACAGGCGGACAGATGGGCGCGCCATTCTCGTCGAGTAGGGTCTTCAGGATCGTGCCACCGATTAGAAAATCAATCTTCTCGGCGTCCAATGGCCCAATTTCGATCCAATCAAGTTTTCCATCCGCCATCTTCTTCCACATGCAAAGGTGATCGTCTTTGAGGCCTGGCATATCCGTTGTGTATATCACACACAGTTGATAACCTTCCTTTTCCTTGCGGGCTATCAGTTTCTTGTACGGCTCCCTCGGCTCGATTTTCGGACTGGTCATTTTTTGACCTCCTCCTGCGCGGCCCCCTTCGCCAACTCTTTGTCGAGCGCGCGCAGCCACGGCTTTATTTTGCCTACGAACTCCAGCGGGTGGAGCCTGTCTTCTTCTTCGGCCAGAATAAGTTCGCGGAGGCACGACTGAGCATCCAACTGGTTGCGCGCGAACTTCTTGAGCCGCCTGATGTTAACGTGTTGCATTCTCTCGCCATGTAATCCTATATCGTGCCACGTGTCCGCAAAACGGCGCGAAAGCGGACTTTTTAACCAATCCACCAGACTTTGTATGGTGGTGGCATGCCAAAATCGGCGGCAGATTCGAGGAGAGAGAGGCGGCAGTTCGGGATTTTTTCCAAGCATTGCCTGCCGATATTGGAGTTTCTGATAGGCAAAAATTTTAGTGATGAGATAGATCGCACCGATGTCACGGAAGAATTGAAGCTTCATTATGGTTCCGGTAGAGCTTACGGGGCTCTGGAAAGCCTGAGAAGGGCGCACCTTGTAAAGTTCAAAAAGGTCAAGGCTAGCTCGTTAAGGGACGAACTGGCCAAGAAAAAGCGGAGGATTTATGAACTGACCCTAAATGGCCTGGTGTACGTCTTGGCAAAAAGACCTGACAACTGGAAGAAGATAGACGAGGTAGCCAGGAAACAGCCGGAATTGTTCCCGCCGATTTTCGGAAATTGGTCTTCTTTTAGCCGATTTGGGGTCAAGAAGTATATTGTGTCTGCTTTGAGTCGTGCTTTCACTAAACGGTGTTTGCTTATAACGACCGACTATGTGCACCTGAAGAAAAAAAATGCCAAAGAATATAGCAGACTGTCCGACGCGGAGGAAAAAGAGCTTAGAAACCTGACACGCGAGAACGAGGCAGAACTCGAAATATCCCTGTCATTGGAGTTTTTTAGTGAATTGCTAATGGATGATCTATATCGCCCTCCTTACAGAAGAATAATTGCTGCATTTCGCAGCTCTCCTGAACTGCGCACGTGGATGAAAAAAGTGGTTAAATATTCTAAACTGAATTATTCGGCACGTATCGCATTTGCCAACGCTTTACAAAGGGCAGTGACAGGAAGGGGTCCGCCAAGATACAAAAAAGCACGCCAACTTTTGTATGATGCGGACAAAGCACGGGACAATGTCTGGAGGCTCACCAAAGTCTAGGCGGAGGCCTGATGATCAAAGTCGAAAGAGCCATGAAAACACCGAGTGGGGGGCACTTTCACGTTCTGATATAGGGACCCGAACCCAAAACCGCTGCGAAACCCTTCGGGCCCACCATAACTTGTGCTTTATTTTCTTCGTTTGTGGTGCTTGAAGGTGCTGGCGAGGAGCATCGTTGAAATCAATAGGATTCCTAATGCGACAGTAAAGATTACTTGTTGTGCCTGTTGGTCGCTGGTGGATGTTTGTGGGGTTGATGGTGTTGGTTCTGTAGGTTGATCTGTGGTGGTCTTTTTTTGACCGCTCACGCTGAATAGTGAAAATCCGTGGGTGGTGGCTTCTGAGTAATAGTAGAGGGCGTCTTCGCTTACGAGTCTTGAGGGCAGGGTCTGCCAGGTTCCGGTGCTGTTTCTCCACGCGACGAGGGTCGACGGTATTATGTCGTTCGCGGCCACCCAGCTCTTTGGGATGTCGAATGTCAAAGTCACATCCCCTATCGCGTCCGGATTATTCGTACTTATGACGAAGTAAAATGGGACCGCGCCCCCAGCCGGTATCGACGGGAGTTCATCTATACGGGCGTAATAGATGAGCAGATCATCGGCCCTAGCCTTTATGCTCAACTTTATGGTGAGAGTTGGGACGGATATCACCGGTGCGTCTCCCACGTCCACCAACCCCAGTTCGATCGTGCTGCTGCCCACAGTCACCGTCGGCGAGTTGTTCAACGCGAAAGTGCCGTTGCCCCATGAACTCCACTCATAATTATCTTTAGTCCGCACACGAACATGGTAAGTGATACCACGGGAGAGAGCGTTTCCCGAGTAGGTTATTTGGGCCAGCGTCGTGCCCGTGTTGTCCCACATCGAGTTGTCGTTCTCGCTCACCCCGACCTGAATCTGATAGTCGCTTTGCACATCGTTATCGTTGTCTGAATAATCCCAGCTGAACGTTGGGGTGAACATCGTTAGCCCTGTTGGGTCTGTGATGGCTTCAGTCTTCATTTGCGTCTTCGAAGGCAACCAATTGACCTTGAACGTCTGGCTATCCGAGTTCTCACCCCATGCCCCGTTGTTGTCCTGCGCCCCGACGAAGAAAGTGTAGGTCTGCCCTCTGACACGACCAGACCAGACCACGCTAGCCGTCGTTCCGTTGTCCGTCCAAACATTGTCAATCAGGGAGTTATCGGCATTATTGTAGAAGAAGACATTCATCCTATTATTGTCGTTGTCCGTGACCACACAGCTTAACGTAACATTCGTTGTTGTCTGTCTTGCTGATGGTTGCAGATTGATCGGTTTGTTTGGGGGAATGTGTTCTTCTACTTCAAAGGTTTTAGTTGAATAGTCTCCGTCATAGGTGAAGGTTATCTGGCCAGAGGAGTCGGATTGGTATGTATCAAATGTTGTTCCGTCTACTTTTACCATGTAATAGGTGTTTGCTTTGAGATCGCCTATCGTGTGGCTTGCGGTAATGCCCGAACTGCCATTTTCGGTCCATTTCTTGTAATATGTTCCCGAAGTGTTCCAATTATCTATGCTTACGTTTATGTAACCCGATGACGGAGTAACGTCCATTGCGACTGAATTGATGGTTGTCGTGCCTGTTAAACCGTTGGCCGCTATGGTCGCTGTGTTGTCCGAATTGATCGTTGTCGTGTAGCCAATAAATGGTCTGTGGTAGTTATCCAGGACTATGTTGGTCGAGCCTGTTCCATCCAGGACAATTGTGGCGTTTTCGTTGTCATCCACAGGTGCTGTGGCTGATAATATCACTATATTTGGATTGGATATGGATTTGATGACTGGAGTGGTGGTGTAGGAATAGACGAAGTCGGCGTAGCTTGCTTCTGAAGCTGAATGGCCGGGAGGGAAAGTAACCCAGTTAGGGCTATTTCCTGCTAATTTTAGCGACAGCAAATACCAATTTTGTGGATAATCCATCCCCCAGTTTAGTCCAGCGAGGTTTTCGTTAAGCCAAGTGTAATTCGAGGCATTATCAACAGGATTACTCGCATCAACAGTCGCATCATAAAGAACATATCTTTCAGCCCCGATATATGCCCCGATGTACTCTGACTGGGTACACTTGTACCAAGTGTAAGTGTTAATGCTTGACAAATTGGCGAGAGGATAATTTGGTATTTCGTCAGGAGAGTGTTGAATCCAAATGCCACAATACACGTTTTCGGTGCTGGTTGGCGCAGTTAAAAGCAAAGACCTAGCGTCGGTTCCACCATGCGGCTGCCCATGGGTCGGTTTCACCCCTCTAACATAGTATGTAGTTGTTGTAGAAGTAGTGTTTCCAACAAAGAAGACCATTCTTCTTTTTGTGGTGTTGGAGTTTTTATCGGTGACTGTGAAATTTAGAGAGTAGGTTCCTAATTTTGTTGGAGTAAAACTGCCTGCAACAGTACCTCCGTTGTTGCCGTAGCTTAATGATGACTCTGATGGGGACACAGTAATGGCGCAATTAAAATCGTAAAACGAGACCCTAAATGTTTCCGAATATGCTGTGCTCGACACCCCCCCATCTACTGTGTAAATCCATAGCTGAACGTTGTCCCCGACACTCCACCCACATATTTCTTCATTGAAATTTTCATATCCAGAGTTCCAATAGCCAGTCTCATCATATAGACTTTCATGTTCGGTTCCGACTGGCACCCCGTTGCGCCATATTCGACCGTGTGCAGCAACAACAAAGTCACCGTCTGAATCGTAAGAGCCAGCGAGGCCGAACGTGATAATTCCAAGACCCGCCCTCGTGATAGAGTATTGCTTCACCATCACCCAGTCGTGGGAATCTGTCGAAACGACCGTGTCGTTCTCGTGGAGGACGTTTTCAAGAGTCGAGTCGAGTGTATACGCCAAAACACTAAAACTGACATTATCGTTTACATTCTTTGTGCGGGCGGTCTCACTAAAAGTTAGCATCTTGCTGGTTATATTGTGATTGAACTGGTTTGAAGAATAAGTGTTGGTTGTCCCAGTGTTGTAAATATCATAGCTGTTGTTTGAGATAACATTTCCAGTCAAAATATTTGAAGAAGAATCTCCAAGATAGATGCCATAGGTGTTGTTCGAGCAGGTGTTTCCAGTTAGGTTATCGTTGGACGAAGAGGACAGGCCGATGCCATAGTGGTTGTTCTCACAAGTGTTGTTCTCAATTCTACCGTTAATCACATTGTTCAAGGCGATTCCAGCGTAATCGCCTTCACCGTTCTCGACCAGACAGTTTCGAATTATAAAGTATGCAGTAGTGTTACTAATACCGATGCCACTCGTACTCGAAGCACTAATCACCCAGTTCTCGATAATCCACGGGTCGCTTGCGGTTCCAGAACCGCTTGTGACGCCATTTTCACCTATTTTAAAACTGCTGTTGCTGGTGATGGAAATTGTAGCGTGAGTAGTATATGCAGAGGCGTTCGGTGTTGTTGTAGAGAATAACAATGGAAAGAACATCGCCCCGATTAAGACCGCCAAGAAAATCTTTTCAAGTTTTCTCATCCGAACTTCACTCCACTAGATAATTTATTCTCCAATTTAATAAATTAATCGATTTACCCAGCCATAACATCCGATCCTGTTATGACTAGCCTCGCTTTATTTTGGCATAAAAACAAAAAATAACACGTTAGGAAAACTTTGTAACCCTAAAGTTATGTTCGGATAACTTTTTATCCAAAAAAGCCAAGGTTTGATTGCCCGATGATGTCAAGACATCTACGAGCTTCGGCTATGACATGATGATGGGCGAACTGAGGGCCCCAGAATCCAAATTTTACTTTCCAACCTTGGGCAACTTCGTCAGAGCTTTCTTTATGAGAGATTCCGGATATTCGTAGTCCGTGAGTTTTTTGTTGAGGTATGCGTCGTATGCGCTCAGGTCCAGCAGCCCGTGCCCGCTCGCGGCCATGAATATCGTCTTCTCCTCGCCCGTCTTCTTGCACCTCAGGGCTTCGTTTATCGTACCCCTGGCGGCGTGCGCGGTCTCCGGGGCTATGATGATGCCCTCCGTGCGTGCGAATGTGATGGCCGCTTCGAACACCTCGTTCTGGTTGAAGGCCACAGCCTCCATGAACCCATCCTTCGTGAGCCTACAGAGCAGCGGGGCGTCGCCGTGATACCTCAGCCCTCCGGCGTGGATCGGCGGAGGAATGAAGCTGTGCCCGAGCGTGTACATCTTCACTATTGGTGCCATCTCAGCGGTGTCTCCGAAGTCGTAGGCGTACGGTCCCTTCGTGAGGGTCGGGCACGCCTTCGGTTCGCAGGAGACCACCTTGAGGTGCGGCTTTTTCCCGCTTATCTTGTCGGCGACGAACGGGAACGAAGCGCCGTAGAAATTGCTCCCTCCGCCGACGCAGCCGAACATTGAGTCTGGGTAATCGTCGATGAGCTCGAACTGTTTCTTGCACTCCAATCCAACTACAGTTTGGTGGAGCATCACGTGGTTGAGCACGCTCCCCAAGGAATACTTCGTGTTCTCGTGAGTCACGGCGTCCTCTACCGCCTCCGAGATCGCCATGCCTAGGCTGCCAGAGCATTTTGGATCGTCCTTCAAGACTTTTTTACCGTACTTCGTTCGGTTGCTCGGGCTGGGTATGCACTCGGCGCCCCATGTCTCCATCATTATGCGCCTGTATGGTTTTTGATCGTAGCTCGCCCTCACCATGTAGACCGTGCACTTCATGCCGAACAGGCATGTGGCGAACGCGAGCGCGCTTCCCCACTGACCGGCGCCCGTCTCCGTAGCGAGGCGGGCCACTCCCTCCTTCATGTTGTAGTAAGCCTGAGCGACGGCGGTGTTTGGCTTGTGACTTCCGGGCGGGCTG
>JBGPSS010000059.1:0-6583 GCA_041490225.1 Hadesarchaea archaeon | reverse complement strand
GTTTGGTGCCGCGCGGTGGATGCTAAAAAAGTTTCAATCATCGGCGATTACAGCCACGTCGGAGACACGGTGGAAGTGGCCGGAACTTTTCACATAGCGTGCATCGAGCATGGTGGCGACCTCGACATACACGCGGACAACTTTACAATGGTTGCCGCGGGACGAGAATTGGACAGGTCGGCAGATATGCGCGTTGTGGCCCTGAGCATCGCACTTCTGGCGACTGCGATTATCTTAGTTTTTTACAGTTGGCGCATTCGTAACGAGAAGCAAAAAATAATACCCTGGCCTTCCTATTGATTTGAAGTTTCCTCTGCCCATGTGAATTTTTGTTGCAAAGTCTTCGGGTAAATTTTCTTCCAGTCGTAAGAGACATCCGTCGCCCACTTGACGAAGTGGCGCGGGTCGATGTAGCTTTTAAGTGATGTTCCGAGGTTGTAGTCGCGCGTGGCCTTGGCCGCCTTCACCTTGACCTCGGCCTCCTCTATCCTCTTCAGCAGGCTCTCCACCCTCTTCTTTTGCATTTTCGATTTGGGCTTCTTCCTGGCCTCCACCAGCTGCGCCTTCAGCGCCCTCAGCCTTTCCTCCTTCTTCTTGAGCGACTCCGCCCAGTTCTTGGGGAGCTTGCGCTTGTGGTGGCAAAGGATCGCCGCCTCGAGGTTCGCCATCATCGCAGCGTACCTCTTCTTGAACTCCGGGTCATCGGGCTTGATGTCCAGGGCCTCCAAAAATTTCTTGACTGCCCGCGAGGAGTGGTACGTCCTGAAGACCTTCGCCGTGAGCTCGGGCATCACCTCGCCGAGGAAAGCGTTCACCTTCTCAGAGCGGACGCCGGAGAAAATTTCCTCCTGCGGTTTTCCGATGAACGAGCGCAGATTTTCCACGACTTGGAGCGGCGGCTTGATAGTCTTGACCCACCTCACCGAATCCTTCCCCAAAAAGTCGAAGTTCACGTTCTCGCCGTCGATGTTGACGTGGCTTCCCCTCAGGGTGGTCGCGCCGATGGTGTCGGCTTCATCTTTGTCTTTTTCATCTCCGACCCTCATCTTCACGTTGTCGATCAACCAGCAGACCGTCGCGACCTTGCGCCTTTTGATGTCTTCGGAGGCTAGATTTTTTTCGGTGTGCCGCCGAACTTTTTCGATGAGTTCCTCCAGCTCCCTCGCCCTGTCGAACTTCTCTATCTCGCGCTCCTGCTTGTGGCGCACGGTGTCGGCCAGCCAGATGTACTTGAGCTCGCCGCTGAGCTTGTCATGCCACTTTGCCACCCAAAGCCCGTCGGGGTCGAAAACTCTCGCCTTCAAGTGTCCCCTGTCTGGCGGAGTCGGGGCATCGGGCGAGAGGTTCAGGATGATATCTTCATATTTGGCCCCCCGCTTCCACCTCCCCCGAAGGGGATGCTTTCCGCGCCCCATGAAGATACTCGAAGGCTCAGCCGTGTAGCCGATTTCCACGCGCTCGCCGTTGAGGGTAGCGTACCCGTACTTCTCCTTGTTGGCCTCGCGAATTTTTTTCCTCGCCTCGACCGCTGCCTTTCGCTGCTCGTGCGACATGCTTTCCCTCGTGGCCTTCTCCTCGTCGACCCAGCGCTTGATCTCCGAGAAGTCGAAGTCCTCTATCGAAGAAGTTTCAACTCCTAGAGCCTTGGAAAAATCCTTCACGAAGTTTTTGACGAATATTGGGTCCTTTACGTAATCAGTTCCGAGCTTCTTGACCCACGCGACGGCCATCTCCTCCTGCTCCGGCACGAGCTTGAGTTCCTTCCCCTTGAAGTGGATGCCGAATCCCTTTGGCTCGTATGTCGGGATTATGACCCCGTTGTGGATTAGTTGTTTTATCTTAGGTGGCGACATGGTTATCGTTCTGAAATTGTTTGCTGTTGTTAAAAGTTTAGCTAAAGAAAATTATATGAGCGAAGCAGACACTTTACCAGGCGTCCGAATGGAAAAGTTTACGAAAGAGGCGTTGAAGGAGGCGAAGCGCGGGCTGAGCGAGGGAGGCATCCCAATAGGCGCCGTGCTCGTGCGAAACGGGAAGATAATCGGCAGGGGGCATAACCGCAGGGTGCAGAAGAACAGCCCGATACTACACGCCGAAATCGATTGTCTGCAGAACGCTGGGCGGATAAAGAACTACAAGGGAACCGTCCTGTACTCGACGCTCATGCCGTGCTACTTGTGCTCCGGTGCGATCGTACATTTCGGGATAAAGAAATTGGTTGTGGGTGAGGACAAGAACTATCGAGGTCCGGGGTCGAGGAGATTTTTGAAAGCACACGGCGTGAAAGTGACAAACCTTCAAAGCAAAGAATGTGTCGAAATCATGAAAAAATTCATAAAAAAGAACCCCGAGCTTTGGAAAGAAGATTCGGGGACGTAAATTTCAGGGAGCTATTTTTTAGCGCTTTTTAGAAGCGTCAAGAATGGCGTCGATGATTTGCCTGTAGCCGGTGCACCTGCACAGGATTCCGCCCATCGCCTCCTTGATATCGTCCTCCGTCGGGTGCGGGTTTCGCTTGAGCAGGGCTGTGGCCGCGATGACGAACGCCGGGGTACAAAAGCCGCACTGAATCGCCCCGTGTTCTATGAAAGCCCTCTGCACGGCGTTGAGCTCATCCCCCTTCACCAGCCCCTCGATCGTCGTGACTTCACGGCCATCGACCTCGACCGCCAGCACGAGGCACGATTTCGTCGGGACCCCATCGAGCAGCACGGTGCAGAGCCCACAGTCCCCCCTCTCGCACGCGCACTTCGTCCCCGTCATCTCCAGGTCCTCTCTGATCAGCTGAAGAAGCGTCCGGTTTGCCTCGACCTCGACATCGTAGCGCTGCCCATTCACCATCAGAGAAATTTTATGCCTGGACATCAGCTACCCCCAAAAGCCGCTTCAGTACTCGACTCGTGAGCACGCCCGCCATGTAAAGGCGGTACTCCTTGCAGCACCTCACATCCGATATCGGACAGATTTTGCTTTGAACAATCGAAACTGCCCGTTCAATTTTTTCGCCGAGCGAGCCCCCGTCTCTAAACGCGCTTTCTACATCCGGCACCAGCAGAGGGGTTGGCGCGACAGACGAAAGAGCGACTCGCATCAATTTTTCACCAGAGTCCGCGACCAGAGCGGCGACGCCCACGACTGAGAGGTCCTCGCCGGCCGTCCGCCCCCACTTGAGGTAATCGCTCCTCGCTCCCTCCGGCGGATTTGGCACCTTCACCGCCCTTACGAACTCCCCCGGCTTCAGCGCGGTCTTCTTCACCCCCTTGAAGAAATCCTTGATGTCGACGATCCTCTTGCCCTTCTTGCCCACGATTTCGACCTTCGCGTCCAGCACCAAGAGCGCCGGGGCTGTGTCAGCGGCGGGAGAGGCGTTGCATACGTTCCCCACGAGCGTCGCACGATTTCTTATCGTCGGGTCAGCTAGGGTGCTCGCGGCTTTCCATAGCACTCCGAATTTTTGCTCGACGATGTCGGAATCGAGCAGCTCCTTCAAAGTGACGGCGGCCCCTATCGTGAGCCCGAGCTTCTTGTTCCAGGAGAGCTTGTGCAACTCCCTGACTCCTTTGACATCAACCACGTATTTAGGTCGGACGATTTTGTCGCGAAGGAGCACGACCAAGTCGGTGCCGCCGGCGATTATTTTTGTATCTGCCTTGTGCTCCGCTAGAGCCGCGACCAGCTTCCTCATCGTTTTGGGTCTGATGTAGTCGAATTTAGGTAGAGGCATTTTTCACACACTCCGGACGTAAAGCCTTCCAAACTTTCTCGCGGCTCATCGGGATCTCGAAAAGGTCAACCCCAACCGCATCATAGATTGCATTAGCTATCGCTGGTTCGATGGATATCCTCGCGTGTTCGCCAACTCCCCTTGCTCCGTGGGGGGCGTTTCGCTGCGGGTTTTCGATCGGAATGAAAACGAACTCATCGGGTATGTCCTGCATCCTGCATATTTTGTAATCAGTGAGATTGTTGTTGAGCAGCTTTCCCTTACTATCGTAGATGAACTCCTCTGTGAGCGCACTCCCAACCCCCTGGACTATGCCACCGTAAATCTGACCCTTTACGAGGAGCGGGTTAATTATCTTTCCCACGTCGAATGCAGAGACGATCTTCAACACTCGCACATCGCCAGTCTCGGCATCGACCTCGACTTCGGCTCCCTGCGCGCCGAACGTCCACACGAGCGAAGGAAATCCCTGTCCAGTTTCCTGGTCCAGGTTCGTCAGTTTCTCAGCAGTGTACACGCCGTAGCCGAGCACAGGGCCGCCTATACCTCTGCCGTCTGGGAACACGCCGGCGGTCGCGAGGTTGGCGAGCGGTATATTATTCTCAGGTTTATCGCGAACGAAGACTTTCTCGTCAGCAACCTTGAGCTTCTCCTTTGGGACCTTGAGCAGCTGTGATGCTGTCCTCATTACCTGTTCCTTCAAGTTCCTGACGGCGTCCAGTGTAGCGTTCCCCTCCATGAACAGGCCCCGGCTCGCAACGGTCTGCCAAGAGTATGGGCCGAAATCTGTCTCCCGCTTTGTGACGACTTTGACCTTCTCGATTGGCATCTGTAGTCCCTCCGCAACCATCTGTGCTAATGCCGTCGGTGTTCCCTGCCCCATCTCGGTTGAGCTGATGGAAAGTGTGACGCTACCGTCCTCGTTCAGCTTCAGGATTGCGGAGGACGAAGCGAAAGATGGCATGGCCGGACACTTCCAGAGCGCGGCGATTCCTCTCCCCCTGAATTTTTTACCGACTTGCTTGGGCTTTTCCTTCCCCCAGCCTAATCTCTTTGTGACTGCTTTGATACACTGGTCAACTCGCCCTGAGTCATCCCTGAGCTTCTCGCCAGTTGCTGTGATTTTCCCTGGTTTCATTGCATTGATCAACCGAAGCTTGACTGGATCACTTCCAATTTTCCTAGCGACGAGATCCATCTGCCGCTCGGTCGCAAAGTGGAACTCCGGGTGGCCGAACCCTCTGTAAGCTGTGCCGTAAGGGTGGTTTGTGTAAACGGTTATGCTGTCACATTTCACGTTCGGGATCTCGTAAGGCCCAGTGCACGAGTAACCCGCAGCGCGGGTGATGTTGACGCCATAGTCAGCGTAAGCCCCTGCATCCCAGATGTACAAAATTTCCTCAGCGACGATTTTACCATCCCGCCTTACCCCGGTCTTGATTCGACCAAAAAATCCTTGGCGGACGGCGGTCGTGTTGAACTGCTCCTCCCGCGTCATGACCAACCTCACGGGTCTGCTCCCCGCCTTCTTCGATAGGAGGACGACGAGGGGCTCCCAGTGCAGACCGGCCTTCCCTCCGAATCCACCGCCTACGTATGGGACGACGACGTTGATCTTGTGAATCGGGACCCCAAGCCCAAGACCTAACAAGTGTCTGACCGCGAATGGCGACTGTGCGCTCGTCCAGACGTTTATCTGTCCGTCCGGGAGCCACTGCCCGATAGATGAGTGGGTCTCCATCTGAACGTTCTGAACCTGCGGCTGGTAGAACTCGTTCTCGACTATCGCATCGGCCTGCGCGAATCCTCGCTCGACATCGCCCTTGCGGAGCTTGAAGTGATTTGCTATGTTGGTGCCCGCCTTCGGGTAGATGAACGGGGCGTGCTTGTACTCGCCCAGATTCTCGTGGACCAGCGGTGCACCGTCTTTCATTGCATCACGCGAGTCCAAGACAGCGGGCAGCTCCTCGTACTGAACCTTGACAAGCTCGACCGCTCGCTCGGCTATCTCCTCAGTGTCCGCCGCGATTGCGACCACGGGCTCGCCGATGTAGTGGACTTTCCCCTGGGCCAGAACCTCTTTGTCCGTCATGTAGATGCCGAACTTGTAGGGCGTCTCCTTTCCGGTCAAAATTGCCCTGACGCCCGGATGCTTTTCTGCCTCGCTCGTGTCGATGTTGACAATTCTGGCATGAGCGTGGGGGCTCTTCAGCAATTTTGCGTAAAGCATCCCCGATAGCCCAAGATCTCCTGTGTACAGCGCGGTGCCAGTAACTTTTTCGAAGGCATCGATTCGTGGGACATCTTTACCAACGTATGAATATTTTTTCACTTTTTGCGCCCTAATTCTTGTCGCCACGGAGAATTAAAAAGGTTGAGCTGGTTGCAGTAGAGGTGTTTTAGATATATAGGGTTGCCTCAAGCGCCTCTTGCATCTTGAGTTTTTCGTTGACAGTCTTCAGAACCTTTTCCATGTCAAGCGGTTTGATGATGTACGCGTCCGCGCCCTTGTTAAGGGCCTCGACGGCATTGTCGATGGACGGGTATCCCGTGATGATTATTTTCATCATTTTTGGAATGGTTCCCCTCAATTGACTGAGAAGCTGTATGCCCTCCATATCTGGCAGGCGGATGTCTATCAGGGCTAAATTGAAGTGCTCGTCCTTCGACATCTCGATCGCTTTCTTCCCCGTAGTTGCGCACTTGACGGCGTACCCTTTAGCTTTCAGGTTGGTGGCGAGGACTTTGCATATATTCGGATCGTCGTCCACGACCAAGATAGATTTTCTGGTCATCATTTGTTTTGCACCCTATTCATTTTTTTAGGTAAAATAATAGTAACGCATGTGCCCTTGCCTT
>JBGPSS010000058.1:0-6588 GCA_041490225.1 Hadesarchaea archaeon | reverse complement strand
CTCAAGTCCGGGTGCGACGTAATTGTAATTGCAATAGATCCAAATAATTATCTGTTAGGAATGCTAGCAGACAACCCCAAAGTAACCATAGTGCGGATGTGAAATAATATGACAACCGGGAAAAGACACGCGTGGGCGGCCCTGATATGCTGCCTCGCGACGTGGGCGCTCGTGGCATTTTTAAAGAGAGAATTACATTTGACGGGACTGTTCTGCGCCCTTTTCTGGAGCGTGGACTTTGCCAAAGGACCGGACACCAAGGACCAGGACTTCAAGATAATATGGGGCCACCGGAGTCCTTTGATGCACTCAAATATCTTGCCTGGGGCGGCCTCGATTGTCGTGTGGACAATCTCCCTCTTCCAGACGGAGTTCTGGGTACTTGCTGTTGTCGTGGCCTACTGGGACATTTCCGTGGCCTCCCATTTATTCGCGGATGTTTTTGGGAAACCGTCCAACCACGTCAACGCTTCGTGGCTAATTGCGCATGGAGTTTCTCTCGTCCTATGTGCAATCGGTTTATTGGTGGTGTATGCATGAATGGGATAATGTTGGAAGAGACAGCAAACAGGATCAACGAGGTGTACGACGTAATTTCCGACCGGCCCAAAATCGACATGAGAAAACTCGCGCGGGCGGTGGACATTAGCCGCACTCAGCTTTATTTTTACGTCAACAAGTTAATTGAAGAATCAAGGATCAAGAAAACGTTCACATATACTGGAAAAAGAGGAAGGTGCACTACTTTGCTGGAACCAAACAGGTTGAGGATAAAAATTCAATTAATGAAGAACGGGATAATGCCCAAGAAGGCGCATCCCACGGACGCGTGCTATGACGTGTACGTAGCGCGGTTCGTGAAGTCGTTCGAGAAACTTGCAAACGCTGTCGCGGAAACTAATCATCTCGTGGATATTGGCGTCCGCGAGTTTACAATCATGCCCGGAAATAGGTTATTCTGCTCCGTCGGATTCGCGACCGAAATTCCCCGCGGGTATCTCGTGATGGCTGCTCCTCGCAGCGGAATCGCGAGGGATTTTGGTATCACGTTTGTCAACTCTCCCGGCATCATAGATGAAGACTTCCGGGGTGAGTGGGGTGTCACGATCATCAACCACGGGAACGCTCCTTATACCGTGAAGATCGGGGATCGGGCGTTCCAGTTTCTCTTGATGCCCAGGGAAGATACGTATCTGGAGGAATCGAAGGAACTCAACTCGACGGAGCGTGGTGCAGATGGCTTTGGATCGTCCGGACGGTAGTGCGTTCTACTGTCGCAAGTGTCACAAATCGTTTCTACTCAATTCCGGAAGATGTCCTAACTGCGGAAATACCGAAATCGAAAAGCGCAAGGTGACTTCCATAATGCCGGAAATGGGAGAGCGGGGATGTTGGGGTCCACAGCATGCCATGCCACAAGGGTGGGATGACGATGATTAAAAAAATGAGAGAATTTATCAACATAGTGAAGGTCGTCTGGGCAGGCAGGCAGATGGAAGATTACTTGTGGGGAACGCTCAACAAACAGTGGGAATTTGAAGAGTGGAAGCGAATGCTCGCCAAGCGCGTCCACAAGATAATCGTCATAGACCGGTCGAATCCGCACTGGAAAATAGAACTCAAGAAAAGGTTAATCCAGAACGCGTGCGTGTCAATTGCATTGCTCTCGGAAGTTCCATCGCTCGGAGAGAAGAAGCAGATAGCTCTAAGTAACCTCCAATTTTATGCTGACAAGGTTGCCAAGTGCAAAACCAAGGTGGATTAAATGGCAATGCCGGAAGTGAAATACCATAGCATTCGCGCGTGGGACTGGGATTACGTTGTCCGCGATGGAAAACCCAGGTGGGTCTTCTCCGGGAGAAATGCGAAAGGGGAACCCGAAACTGCCTACGTCACCGGAGTTAAACCTCGAGGGTACGTCCCAAAAGATCAAATCCAGAAAATGATCGACAGCGGGGACTCCAACTTCACTTCCGCGGAAGAGGACGAGAAACCCTGCATCAACCGGAACATCGACCATTTGTGGAGATTTTTCACCAGACTTCCGCACGAAGTTGGTGACTTGGCCAAGTTGAAGGATGCGGACGGGAAGAATATTTACGACACGTATGAATCCGACATCCCATACGGGGAAATGCTTGTCCCGATAGTCTTGGGAGTCTACCACACGATGGAAGTCCCGGACCGGGAAGACAAGTACAACAACGTCTACGATGCAAGCGAAGTAAGGCCCGCTGCAAAAGAACTTTTCATGGACCCGCTCATAGATTTTATAGACTCAGAATCGGACGACCGGCCTTTTGCCGGGGAGGAAATCGACATCACCAACCCTCTCGGAGCGGTGACGTGGATCTCCAACCTCGACATTGAGCACAAGGAGTTCAACGATTTTGGCTGGCATCCGGACTTCGAGGACAATACCATCAAGGAAGAAACTTTTAAGTCCCGCGTGCAGAAGTACAAGGACTGGCCGAAAGAATTTAACGTCCGGATCCACCTGTACAAGTCCGAGGTTGCCATGTTGCATGCGTGGCTTGACCATTGCGTTAGCAAGAGGTACAACGTCTATGCCGGGCAAAACATCAGCAAGTGGGAAATCAAGAGCACGAAGGGGCAGTTCAAGATTAGAACTGACATGCCGGGATACGACATGCCCTACCTCTACTTCCGGTGCAAGTTCCTCGACAAGCAATTCAACGGGCTCCCCGGCTACAAGTCGCTCGAAAACCACTTCAAGAAATTGTCCCCCGCCGGAGAAGTCCGCGTCCGTTGGAAGGGCAAAGAAGAGGGCGGGAGCAAGAAGTTTGACGAGCTGGTAATAGTAGGAGTTACCGTTTTCGAGTTCCTGCAATTTGTCCAGGTGGCCGGGGTCCTGAAGGAATTTTCCCAGGGGAAATTGTCCCTGACGAAGCTTTCCAAGGCCGACTGGGAGGCTGCCGGGAAACCCGAAATGTTCGAGTACAAAGGATGCTATTACAAGTTTGGCTACAAGCGCGGGCTGAAGAACATGAAGCTCTCCCCGATGGGAGAGTTCTTCTTCAACGCCCCCAAAGTCCAGCATCCCAAATCCTACGGAGAGTGGCACGACAAAAATCCCCTCGAATTGGGTTACTATTGCCGCGCGGATGTTGAAATAACCGCAGCTCTTCATTGGTTCTTTAAATTGATTCAGGATTTTGCCATCCGGGCGTCCATCGCAGGATCGCGGTTGATTGATGTCCAACGCACTGGGAGACCACACGACATTGTCACGCTGCGACGTTCCAAATATAGACTGTGGAACAAGTCGCGAAAACTTGACGATTTAGATTGCCCGCAGTGCGGATTCGCTGGCAGGTCCGAGGAGTTCCTCGGCAAGCGTAAAAATTGTCCCCAGTGTGGCTACCAGATCAAAACCGGTGGGTACGTCCTCAAGCCGGTCCCCGGTAGATATGGCTGGACCATCATCATCGACTTCAACAAGCTCTACCCCAACATCCAAATCACCTGTAACGCTGGAGCGGAAACAGAGATCATTCCAAAGAGAGAATATGAAGAGGCTGGAATCCAATATGTCGTGGACCAGTTCGGAAAATTGTGGAAGAGGAACGATCTCATCTGGACTCCAACCAAACCCAAGGTCTACTACAGGAAGGACATGGTGACGGTTGACGTTGAGATATACAACCACCTCATGGGGCTGGAGAAGTCCAAGCAGAAAGACGCTGATGCTCGCCTCGAGGAAACGAAGGGAGACCTCGGCGACCCAAAGTACAAGATTTTGTACCAGTCAAGGTTCTCGGTGAAGGTCTTCCGCAACGGGCGGTTCGGCGTCAAGGGCATGGAAAACGACCGGGCGAGTTCCGTCCGGGTATTCAACACCGACACCCAAGGGGCATCGTGTGTCGAGCACGAGAACATCCGGTTCATCCGGGAGATGGGACACGATGTCATATATGCTGATACCGATTCTGCAGCAGTCCACTTGCCTAATTGCCAGTCCCTCGAGGAAGCGAAGGAGATCGCTGAGAAGCTGGAGAAAGCGCTTAACATCCACATCGAAGAATTTGCAAAGAAAGAATTTAACGTGGAAAAGTCCACCCTCTCCTGCGAAGCGGAAACCATTTGCCGTTCTGTTGTTTTCTTTGGAAAGAAGAAGAAATATGGAATGTGGATGGCCGTGTACAAGGGCAAAGACATTCCCATGGACTCGGATGCCTCCATCAAGTGGAAGAATGTTGCCGGGATTCGGGGCGAAACTGCCTTCGTCGCTGACGAGATCCAAGATATCGTCGGCCGCATGATCCTGTGGGGTTGGGACCGTGAAGCAATTATCGGGTACATCCGATGGTATGGGGAGAACTTGAAGAACCGAGATTGGGAAGATTTATTTGCCCACAAGAGTTTGTCCCGTCCGGCGAGACGATATAAGACCATAACAAAAACAGTCAGAGCACACAAGTTCACCAAAGAGAACCTGGGAAAAACGTACCCGATCGGGGAGAAATTTCTCGAGGGAGAGTTCGCCCCCATGTCAAACTACCCGAAACCGCCCGCTGGCAAGGAGTTTGTCGTGGCCTTTGACGAGGACATGATTCCGGAACTGAAGAAACTGGGATTCGAGCCAAACTGGAAGATACTCCAGAGAAAGCGTGTCCTAGCCCCCCTGAAGTTATTCTTCGAGTACCTGCAGATTGAAACGAAGGACGTATTCAAGCAACAAATATCCGGGACGGCTGACCCATTTGATTTTTGAGGTGATTGCGTGTTAGACCTGAAGAACCAGGAACTGGTTAGATTTGCGGATATTGTCTTGTGCCTGGAGACCGCAAACGAGATAGCAAAGCAATACCAACCGTCGTGGGACTTCCTGACCGTCGACAGCATAATGGGACTCACTTCATACGATTTCAAGGACATAGAAGGTTACACCGTCAAGGATACCAGTTCCATGGACTTGGACGCCTTGGTAATTGACGAGAAGAAGTACACCAACGCGTCCCTGCTCTCGTTTGGGAAAAGCCACTTCATGCGAGTGTATTACTGGAATTTGATATTGAAGTACGCCCCTCCCGTTAAGGCGTATTTGAGCAAACAGCCGATGGGATACACGATGCTCGAGTTTGCACACAAGCAATTCATGTGTATTGTCGGTTCGGACTGGGATTTGACCGAAGAGCAGATTCGGTCCGTGTACATGATTGTGGATGCGGCCAATATAGGCGTAGCAAACAAGGATAAGAAACGCGCGGAAGTGGCAAGACACCTGGAGGGGACGGCGGCTGATCCATTTGCTTTTTGACGACAAACAGTATATATTAGGGGAGAAGGGGAACCTTTTATAAAGGCGAAAAATAAGGTAGTAGGTGATCGAATGAAATTAACCGAAAAAGAACGTTCATTTGTCAGCTCGTACATATCGAGGCCATTTCCCTGGGTTTGTAGCAGCGACATCAGCGGGGACGAATTTTGTCCAAACAGTGGATATGTGAATAGTTTTCTGCGCGACCATCAAGACTTTGAGACGGACGAGCGGAAGTTGATTATAGGCTCCAATGGGCACGTAATCTTCTGCAACTTCTTTGACGAAATCGATGACGAACTCCTGGCAAAAATGCCAATCCAGATGGAGTTAGAAATAGAGAAGACGCAGATTTTTGCCTACTTTTTATCAGCCCTCCACAAAGTCGTGATGACCACGGACCCGGATTTAGCGGGCTCGTCTATCCTGAAGCGGGTTCTATTCAACTTCGCCAAAGTGCGCACGATTGATTACCGTCGCATCGTGATAGACTGCGGGCATTCCAGTCCAGAAATTGTCAGGACGTATTTCAAACCCGCGTTAGCTGAATTTTACATGGAAGACCCCGTCCACCAGTACCACGGCAAACTCGACGCCCTCTTCAATTCGACAAAACCTGAAAATGGTCCGATCTACAAGATTGACGACTGGAAGACCGGTGATACTCCAAAATCAATCAAGGACGGGAAGAACGATGTCCGCACCCGTTACAAGCGTCAGGTGAACGGTTATGCTTGGCTGCGTGCTCTCAACCTGGGATTGATCGACCCGAAGGGAAACACCATGCTTTCGATGTTCGAGGTGGCCGTCGAGTTCCTCGGGGGAGATACTCCCGGAGCTTTCTGCCGCAAGGCTAGCAAACGCTCCGTCGATGCTCTCATAGGAAACATCAGCAAATATCGGCTTAGAGTTCTGGAGTATTTGCATGGTGTCACGTCCCGCGACAAGACGTTTCCAAAGAAGATTTCCATCTACACATGCAAGAATTGTAGCATCAGGATGATGTGCCTAACCGAAGAGGAATACAAGAAGTTGGTGGAAGTAAATGCCCAAGGATTATCTGGCGTTCAAAGAAACGGTGACTCTGAAGAAGCTGGTGTCGATTAAGAAGATAGCAAAGGAAAAGTTTGGTGTGGATGATGATGTCCCAGACATAACATACGAGTGCGATAACATCCAACAGGCTATCGATTATACGAGGAGAATATTATGCCTTACCGGGAAGTTGCCGTCTCCTGCCGGAAACCCGTCAGGAGAATCTACCAATACCAGCACGAAGTAGAAAACGTTGAGAACCTCTACAACGG
>JBGPSS010000057.1:0-6681 GCA_041490225.1 Hadesarchaea archaeon | reverse complement strand
TAAGCACCACAAGAACAATAAAATTAATCACGGCACCGATCATGCACGCTATATTAAAATTTACGATGCGCTCGGCACGGCTACCTGTTTTAGACCGTTTTCTGAATGTCCAAATTTCGTTTAAAGTGAAGTTTGAGAGAATTGAGATCTCTATGGCAAAAATTGCTGAAATCCTATAGTCAAAACCTATGAATTTAGTCAACCCCCATAAAAGTCCCATGTTTACAAAGACTCCAGCCAAACCAACAACACAAAACTTGAGGAACTGGCCAACCTCGCCGCTCGCCCGCGCCAGCCGGCTTAGGTGTCTCAGATAATTTAAATTCTCTCTAAAACCGAGGGTGCTTTTGCCTCGCAGGCGCTTCTCAAAAACATACGGCACTTCAACGACTTTTTTGTATGAACCTTTCACCAAGACTTCAAGCAAAATTTTAAACCCGATGGGTTTGAGCTCGACTCCTTTTATCATGTTTTTTTTAAACATGAAAAACCCAGAAAGGGGGTCGCTCAATCCATGAGAATTTGGGATAGCAAGGCGCGCAAGAACTTCTGCTCCCCTAGAAATTATTTTTCTGCTCTTTGCCCAGCTCTTTATGTCTCCACCTTTTACATATCTACTAGCTACCGCAATGTCCGCCCCACTCTTTATCTCATCAAACAACTCCGGAATTTTTTCCGGAGGGTGCTGCAGGTCCGCATCGATCACACAGATGACGGGCGCAGAAACGTACTCGAACCCATCAACAACTGCCGACGCTAGGCCTTTCTTTTTTTCACGATGAATCACTTTTATGTTGCCGTATTTTTTTGCCAAACGTTCGGCGATTTCTCCAGTACCATCGGGTGAATTATCATCGACAACTATAATCTCATACTTCATGCGTCCGAGCGCTTTCCTCGTCCTCTCAACGAGGATAGGTAAATTTTCGGATTCATTGCAAGTGGGAACGACGATCGATAGTTCGGACGCCAATGACGATTCACGCTCCTCCCGATTTGCCATTTTAGACTTAAGTAGGAAGAACTTAAAAGTTAGGCATAGATGAGGCGACGATATGATAGGCATGATTCTATGCGGCGGACACGGCAAACGCTTCCGCCCCCTCACCGCGAAAATACCAAAAGGTTTGCTCGAAATCAAAAAGGGCTACACCATCCTTGACAGACAACTATTCGCCTGCAAGAGCGCTGGTTTTGCTAAAGTATTGATGCTCACCGGATATTTGAGCAAAAAAATTGAAAAGAGGTACGGCCCCACGCACAAAGGGCTGAAAATCGAATATGTGGTGGAGAAAAAGCCGCTAGGCACGCTCAACGCGATCCGGCTCGGGATGAAGGCTGCAGATGACGACGTTTTCGTGAGCAACGGCGATGTGATGGCGGACATCAACATCAAGCGCATGGTCCGGGAGTTCAAACCTGTCGAATTCTTGGCATCGATGTTCGTCATGCGCATGAGGAGTCCATACGGCATCGTCATGCTCGGCGACCGCCACATCGAATCGTTCAAAGAAAAGCCTGTGTTGGATTATTACATCAACGCTGGATTTTACTGCTTGTCCAAAAAAATCCTCAGTTTACTGGAGGAGTTCAAAGTCGGCGATATAGAAAAAACCGCGTTTCCACGGCTGGCGGAGATGAAAAAAATCACATATTATAGGGAAGAAATACCGTTCTGGGCATCGATTGACAGCATGAAGGACTGGGAAGAGGTGAAGAAGGAGTACGAAAACCGCACGGACAAACCTTGGGGCTATGAGAAACTTTTGACCCTCACAAAGGAGCTGATGGAAAAAGAGCTCTACCTGATAGCGGGGTACAAGACCTCGCTCCACTATCACAAGCAGAGGGATGAAACCCTCAATATCATCAGCGGCACTGGCTACGTAGAGGTTGAGGAAAGAAAAGAAGAATTCAAAACTGGCTCAGTTATCCCGATCAAGACGGGCACACCGCACACAATCGTCGCGACGGAAAACACTTTGATAAAAGAAGTATCAACGCCTCACCCTGATGACGTCGTCAGGATAAAAGATTATTACGAGGTAAGATAATCAAACGATTATACACCAAAAAAAGAGCCAGTAAGTGAAATAGACAACCATTATGTGGTGACGGATCGATGAAATTTAAACTTACTCCAAAAAGAGTAATGTTACTTGTCTTTTTTATCCCATTTATTTTGAGACTTATCCCAGAAATCATCGCTGGACATTATCCAATAGGTTATGATACCTCACAGTACGCTTCAATCGCCATGCTTCGAAATCCTGGCGGAGTGAGCTTTGGAGAAGGCCCACTTTTTCAGGTCTTGCTCATTTCTATTCGAACACTAACCAACATAGACGTTTTTATTTTGATCAAATTTATGGGTGCCTTCTTATACGGACTGCTAGGGCTTGCAGTATACTATTTCGCGCGTAATTATCTCGAATGGAAAGTGAAGAAAAGCTTCATTGTTGTCCTTTTAACAATGCTTTATTTTGTCACATTGCGCATCTCTTGGGATCTGTTTAGGAATGAACTTGGCTTAATATTTCTGCTACTAGCACTACCATGTTTAAAAAAACTCGATTCTACTCGCAACTGTCTGATATTTACTGTCCTATCATTTCTAGTCGTTCTAAGCCACCCATTTGTCTCAGCGATACTCTTCTTCATCGTGATAGGACTTAGTTTACTCAATTTTATGCATCACAGAAATCGTACCGCATTCAAACCAATTTTGTTTGCGCTCCCTGCGGGGATATTCTTTTCAATTTGCGTTTTTACTCCAAACCTCCTACCAGCTATTACTACCACTACGCGCGCTGGAGTTGCCGAAACCGCTACGAGTAGCAGCGGTCTGCTTTTTAACTATATACTCCCAAACGCCTGGAATCCCACGGGCGGATATTTAGCACTTTTTGAATATGTCTGGATTCTTTTCCTTTTTTCTTATATTTTGATTTTGTTTTTTGTCTACAAAGGATTTTGGCATGACCCAGTCCTCGGTTTATGGACGATTTTTCTATTGATCGGCTCGTTTTCCTGTCTGACAAGTCCATGGAACGCAATACCTTACGTTGATCGATGGATTTTTATGCTTGTTTTCCCGTTTTCGTTCTATGCCGTCAATGGACTAGAAAAATTACGTGCACACCCCATTTCTCTGAAAATCTTTAAGAAAAAAATTACTGCGACAACAGGTATTTTGATAATTTTTACTTGTTTAGCCGGCATATATGTTGCGTCTCCAATTGGGGTTTTTCAAGCTGGCCCTGCTAGCCGCAGTATCCCTTCTACAATGCTACAAGCATCCATAAATCTGGATGTAATCCATAGTACAATCGACGCATTAGAAGTACTCAATGGTCAGATGGACAATAACTCGTGCCTAGTACTCGAACAAAGATTTTCGGCCTGGGCAATGATCTACTTGAACGAAAATGTGAATATGCTTGTTTATCCGGCTAACACATCTGCAGAAGATGCGCTTGCTATGGCATCGAATAGAGGATTCAGCGAAATTTACCTACTGTGGTACAGCGGACTAGAAAACCTCGACGGATATAGATTTGATGAAAATTATGCAAATGACAAAATAACTATTTACTTATTACAAACGTGACCAATTGCGACAAACTGTTCAAAGATTAGATTTTATTCACTTGATTTTCTCAAACCTTTTATTTAAACGTCCAGTAACCTGAGGAAGCGTTGTGTACTCGAGCTCCTCCGGTGATAGCAGGTGCGGTTCAAAAGGACCATGGCGACGCATGTACTCCGCCACCCGGACGGCAGTTTTTCGCGCCCCATCGAAAGCCACATCGTCGAATAGATCGGCTGGACCGATGAGTTCCCCATCGCTTACTTGAAAGCCCAGCGCGATTACGCGGGGCGGCCCATCGAACCTCGTCGGGCGAGCGTGGCGCTGCGCTACCGGCGTCAAGGGTCCGCGATGAGAACCGCGCATCCATCCTGGCACGAGCTGTGGCATCGCGAAGGCCTCGAGCACCTCTCCTGTGGCGGGAAAGCCCGACTGCGTCCTGACGATACCAACTGGATCATCCTTGCCAACATAGTGGCCCGCGATTTGGCTGAGACGCTCCGTACTTAGCACGGCCGCAATTTCACCACTTTTTTTGAAGACGCGCTTCACGACGTAACGGCTCGAAATTCCTATCAGAGACAGGAGATCGTACATTTCTTCAGGACATTTCAAGAAAACGCGCTTTGCCTGCTTGACGTCGTGCACCTCGAATTTGAAGCCATCGTGTAATTTTGGATCTATCACGAGGCCAGCGGTGTTGAACGCATCGGCGTAGATCTTGAACAGCGGAAGGTTGAAGGCCGACGGCGATGTCTTGTCGCACGCGAAAACCACTATCGGCTCGCTCGGTCGTTCCTCGAGCTCGAACTCAGCTACACCCGGACCCATGCCTCTAACATTTCCAGAGAAAGCCTCAACGAGAAGGTCCTGACCGGCGCCGTAGTAGTGGCGCTTCTTAGCCAGAGTCGCTGCACTCTTAAAGGTATCCCAAGCCAATTTGTGAATCTTGGGGTTGTCGACGCCATTCGCATGGCTCATTATCAGCTCGATGTCGTCGCCACAACTCGTGACGTGAAAACTCGTTATCATCCGATTTTTGGCAGCCTTTGCGAGCGAGTCCCCACAAACTTTTAGAAGCTCTTCTGGCACCTGCACGTGACCAGCTAGGCTACCGACATCGGCTTTTATCACACTCACAGTCGTTCTCATTCACTCACCATTTTTACTGATGGTTGTAACATTTAAACTTAAACTATGCGTAGGAAAAAGCCACCGCCGCCACTATCCCCGTGACGATAGATATCGCCATGACCATCAAAAAGTTGAATATCGGCTTCGCCGCTGTTTCAGGTTTTATCGGTTGTCCTCTGAGTCGACGCCACATGTAGACGGTCCGCTGGGTGCCGAGATGCGCGCTCCATATGCATAGCGGCAAGTTCACCACGAGTATTAGCATCCCAAGCACCAACATCCAAGCATCGCGCGTCAGAAAATCCGGAAATTTTCGCACAATATCCTCGAGCGCCAAGATGATGCCACTGTCGCCCACCCTGCGAGCGAAGAGGAATATCGCGGCCCCTACGCCGAAGAAGAGCTGCGCAAGCACGAACATCGCAAGGATGGTGAGCGTAAAATATACCAGCGGCTACCACCATGAGCTGAATCCCAGTGGAACGCTGACAGCTTTACCAAGCTCAGAAAAGAACCCACCGTCACCCGCCCAGCGTCCGTACGCAAAACCAAAGGCCCAGCTAGCGACCACGAACACCCAGAAGAACGCCTGCCAATATTCATCGCGCATGCTCTGCACCGGCAGCGCTACTTGCCATGCTCACGCTCGTAATCGCGTCTGGCGGCATCGATTGCGCGCTCAATGTAGCTCCTTCCCCTGAGGCTAGGCATCGGTTTGGAGGGAATCAATTTCGGAGTTCCTGGTTTAGAAGTAGGCAAAGAACGCTCCAAAACGGCCAATCGGCGCTCTAATTCAGCCAATTTTTGAGCTAATGCCTTTAATTGAAGTTCAAAAGACGAAATAACGTCATCTTTTGACTTTTGTTCCACAATTTTCACCTTGTTTTATCTTTAGCTCCTGGGTTTAAATGTTTTTTAATTTTTAACGTTGAAAACGCGTTCCTCCACCTCTCCAATCGGGCTCTTCTCGGCAAAAATCTGCGCCGAAAATTTACTTATACACACACCCTTTTGCAACCAATAGTCAGGCATCAGGCCGGCCTTCATGCACGCATGCGAAAGGAATTCCTCCGCGTCCCATCCATACTCCGCCGGCACCTGCGGTAGTAGTAGGCCAGCGCAACCAGACCACTCTACAATCAATCCGTCCCTACCAATGACTATACACTTCGGGTACTCGCGCGGGTTCTTGACTTTTATGATCTCGGGCTCCGAGAGGACGCTCACCTCGAGTTTGATGTCGTGCATCTCATCTACGCCTACCGGAGGAAAACGTGGATCTCTAGTCGCCGAGCTTATCGCAGCATCTATGACCGCCTCCACGAGCGGCATCGTGGGCAGAGGGTGGCCTATGCAGCCACGAAGCTCGCCATCCTTTGTCAAAGTGACGAAGACCCCGCGTCTCCCCTGAAGCTTCGCACCTACATTCGGCGCTTGAGGCTTTTTCCCAGTGCGCAGGTAACCTTCGATGGTCTGCCTAGCTAGCTTCACCAAAAATTTTCCTTCCTCCAACGTAAGCAAGCTACTTCACCATCCGATCGTATCTCGACGCCATGTCCAGTATAGTTTTCCAATGCTTGCCCCGCCAGTATATCTTGTCACAGCTCGAGCATCTCCAAAATTCTCGGTGTGCGTCGAAAACGGTTCCGAGAACTTCGCCCTCGATTTCCTTTTTATCAGCACGTTCAATCGCGCCATTACACATCGGACATCTAGAATTCTCCGGTCGAATCATAATTTTGCGACCACATCGTTTCGAAACTTCGACCAGTTGTCCAACCACATCATTACTTCTGATAAAAATACTTTTAGAGCCTGTCTTTCTAGCCCGGCGATGAAGGTCGACATCGCACGTTAGGAGTATTCTTTTCTCACTCTTGGCACGAGATATCAAAATATTATCCTGTTCATTTGCAGGGACACCAAAGTCGCCAATATAAATTACATCATGTCCAGCC
>JBGPSS010000056.1:0-6698 GCA_041490225.1 Hadesarchaea archaeon | reverse complement strand
TCCCTAACAACATAATAGTCCTTAAAAGGTTGCACTATTGGCTTCTCTGATAGTCCTTCGGAAAATTTTATCTGTGAGTACCAAGATTTTGTAGATTGTTCAGCCCAGATCTTCCCTTCCATTTCCTCGTCCGATAGGTTCTCGAATAAGTGTCGAAAGCGCACATTCTTTGGGTCAAGCTTAATTTTGTCAAGCGGGATGAACATTAGCTCTGCTTCGATAGTTTTTCCTGGCATTATGCTTATCGAATACTTCGAAGCGGGCCTCTGTTTTGCTTCGATTCGTTTCATAATCTTCATCTAGAATTATACTGTTTGCTTAGTACTTATATTTTTTGCAGAACTACTTAAAACCATAGATGGATTTTTACCAATGTTTCGACAAGAAATTATCGGTCACGTCTCTCCAATTTTCTTTTCTTTTCCATGACGCAAAGTAGGTATTGTGCGCTCTCTTCTTTTCCCCGTTGTCATAAAACCTTCTGGGTAGTTTGAACGCCTGGTCAAAATTCATTGATTTATCAAGTCTATTTACTAGCCACTTGTAAGGTGGGAAAGTCCCACCAAACCCGCAGACTCTCCGGAACTTTTCCACTTGGCGAAGTCTTTCTTCGTCCCACTTTGAGCCTATTGTTTTGTTTCTGCCTAGGGTGTTAAAGGGCTCATATCTCATAGGGTAAGCCACAGCACCCCAGTCCACGATATTTTTGATACGAGCGAAGAAGTTTTCTGGATCGTCAAAAAAGTTGTAAAGTACGTAAATTAGTATTTTTCTTTTTCGAACTCCATGTGCATTCAGTATCTCTATAGCATTCTTTATTGAATCTTTCATGCCATCATGATCGTAAGAAAATCTGACGCATAAAAATTTCATCTTAGAGATTTTTTCGGCGGCCTCGTTATCTAAAAGCCTAGCATCTAGACCTTGGTTGAAATCGACCCATTTTTGAGATTCTATGAGTTCGTCAAATATTTGTCTCCAATGAGGGCTTTGCAAGATGTTGTTGTCCCATAAGATTATTCTGGTGTGTTTGGGGTAAATCAAATGAGAGATACTTTTCTTGCAGGAATTCAGTTTTCCCTCAATCCTCCAAACGGCACAATAAGGGCATTTTCTATTGCATCCTCTAGACGTACTTATGATGCTTCCGTCCCACCCACGTACTAAATCGTACGCAGGCATGAGATTCTCAACTTCAGGTATAACGCCAGCTTTGACATGATCCGCACCGGAAAGTCTCGCGTGGTCCTCTAGGATGGATGCGTAAATCCCTCCGAGGTGTAGCGGAACATCGGGGAACATCACCTTATAATATCTAACCGCTTGCCAAACCGGTTCCCATGACCAGGTGAACAAGCTCGTGACATATATCAGACCTGGCTTTCGCCTGACTCTAACGCATCCTTGCACGAGCTTGACGGTGTCTCCCTTAGAGCGGTGATATGATGCAAGTTTCAACAGCCCAATGGGGGGGTACCTAGAGTAATAGTTCGGCTCAATCAGCAGTACATGCATGTATAAGTCTTATTGGCTCCTCATTATTAAGCCTTTTTAGCTCCTCTTTTAGCTCCCTCTCTGGTTCCTTTTTGAGGAGCCCCTTTCTTAACGGTGACAAAAATGTCCCTATTGTCATCCACAAAAATTTCCCATGAGATCTTCTCTTTGTGCTCCAATCCGAGCGCCTGCGTCACCGGTTTAGGGATGGTCGTTCGTGACGCGTCCTTATTCTTGGTGACGCTTGATGGATATGTTCCAAGTGACTTCATACAAAAATAGGTCTAATTTTAGGCTTATAAACGTACCAAATTTTCTCCATTTCATATCCAAGAAGTTCTGGAAAAAACTTAAGAACTAGTAGTTACCAGTTAGATACGCCGGGGTAGGATAGACAGGTCAATCCGCCCCCCTCATCAAGGTGGAGATCGTGGGTCCGAATCCCACCCCCGGCATCTGATACAATAAGCATGGAAGGATATGTAAAGTTATCGATTTTGGAGGCCTGGGATAATGGATGCGAACGAAACTAGGAGTTAACAATTCAATCAATCCTCATTTTTGCCCTGCTTTCCTCGTGTACTCTCTGATGAGCTTCTCGATTACTTCGTTCTTTTTACGGTTTCCCTTTTCTTGGATCACTAAAATACTGAACTTCTTCCAGAGTTCTTCATCAATAGTTATGGTCGTTTTAGTTTTAACGCTCCCCATGTTTTACCCAAGCTATTTATCACCTTTTTGCTTTATAAGTGTATCCCTGTATAAACAGCAACCCTTATATAGGTGTATA
Source organism: Hadesarchaea archaeon (assembly GCA_041490225.1). Taxonomy (GTDB): domain Archaea; phylum Hadarchaeota; class Hadarchaeia; order Hadarchaeales; family Hadarchaeaceae; genus DYFS01. The sequence goes on along the minus strand of JBGPSS010000056.1, from coordinate 4,414 downwards.
ACCTTATATCCGTATAGAAGGGGATAGTATGGAAACTACGGTGAATCAAAAAATAACATACGCCCAAGACTGGCCAGCCTACAACGAGGCGCAGACGCAGGAGAAGTTGATGTTTTTAGATATTCTTGGAGAGCTTTGCTCCTATGTCCCGATAGAGAACGGCAAGCGGGGCGCTGGGCACCCAAATGCCAACTTGCCTGAGATGGTCTTCTCCTGTGTCTCGAAGGTGTACGAGCAGCTGTCTTCAAGGCGCGTTAATTCCGACTTGGAGATAGCAAAGAAAATGGGCTACCTAGATCACGTTCCTCACTTCAACACGGTCTTGAAATACTTCAACGATTCCCAGCTCACGCCGATACTCACAAACCTCATCCAATTGTCCGCACTGCCGCTCAAGGACTTCGAGACGACCTTTGCTGTGGACGCAAGCGGGTTAAGCAGCGCATTTTATTCCAGATGGCTTGACTATCGGTTCGGTCACGATAAGAAAATTCGCGACTGGCTCAAGGTTCATCTCATATGCGGAGCAAAGACGAACATAGTTACGCATGTTGTTATTACTGACGGCAAGGCAGCGGACTCTCCGAAGTTTTCCGAGTTGGTCAAAGAAACCGCCAAGTTCTTTGAAGTCAAGGAAGTCTGCGCCGACAAGGGGTATTCGAGCAGGGAAAACCTGCAAACCGTCGAGGACTTGGGCGCGGCCGCCTACATTCCTTTTAGATCCAGTGCGACTGGGAAAAGCAAGGGTAGCCGGGCTTGGAGGAAAATATTCCTCTGGTTCAATTTGCATAGGGAGGAGTTCATGCAACACTACCACCAACGGAGCAACGTAGAGTCCACATTCAGTATGCTCAAGCGCAAGTTCCAAGGAAAGCTAATGTTGAAGAACGAGATCGGACAGACGAACGAGGCGCTGGCGAAAGTCCTGTGCCACAACATAGCCGTGCTGATCCAAGAGGCATTCGAGGGAAATGCAAGGCTCGGCTTTCAGGAGCTTGCACATTTATTACCCGATCTGCACATTAATTCAGTCGAAACGTCGAGAAATGTTTAATTAATGTGCAAAGCCGAATGGGATGGCTTTGCTCCTAAAATGACTTCTGCTCCTAAAGTCCGATATCTGCTCCTAAAGTCAAAGGAAAAATCGACTTTAGTAGCAAAGCCGAATGGGATGGGCCGGCTCTGCACATTAATTATAGTCTGCACATTAATTTGGCTGTTTGCACATAAATTCCCCCGCTTGCACATAAATTCTCGATAACGAGTACGTGCCGTTTACTTAGCAAGTCTTTTACTCTCAGAACGTGACATAGTGTTGAAGGTGAAACCTGTGTTCAGAAAGAAGAAAAAGCCGAAGAAGAAGTAAAAAGAAGAAAAGAAAAAACCTTGCTAGTCCGCTTGGTCTTTGGCGCATTTTGCCGTCGAATTCCGAGGTCGTGCTCGCGAGGCATTACACGGATTTTAGTCCTAGCGATTGAAGTGGATATACGATGGGGCTAGGTTGAAGGTCCTTTATTAGCCCTTTTTTTCTTTTTTCCCTAGAATCTTGTGCCGAGAATGCAGGCGGACTAAAAGCGTTGACCCCTATAACTCACCGCTTGAATCGTCAATCGGCTTTGCACATTAATTCGCTTTTTGCCTAAGAAATTTATTCTCTGCACAATAATTGTTTACTTAAAAATTGTAATATGACAATCTGGGAAAAAGCAAAAGGAGTAGACTATTTATGAACTTGATTAAATAAGGCTCTTGATAAAGAGGGTGAAATTTTGCCATCATCTCGAAGTAATTCTAAAGAACAGACCAGCCGTGTAAACCCCGCCTCGATAGGGCTGATGGGATTTGGGATGACCACGGTACTGCTCAATTTGATCAACGCTGGGATAATCCCATCAAGCGGGTGGGGAATAATATTTGCAATGGGGATCTTCTACGGTGGGATGGCGCAGATAATCGTTGGCATACTTGAGTTCAAAAACGGGAACACGTTTGGAACTTTTGCTTTCCTCTCGTACGGTTCGTTTTGGTTGTCTCTGGTGGCGTTGCGGGTGTTTCCAGCGCTGGGGTGGGCCGGGGCGGTGGACTCAAGATCTATGGGGGCTTACTTTGTCATGTGGGGGATACTTACCACTTGCATATTCATCGCCAGCCTGAAGCTGAAAAGGGGGCTCCAGGTGGTGTTCCTCAGTTTGGTTGTCCTTTTCTTCCTCTTGGCCACAGCTGAGCTTACCGGGATTGACGTTATAAAAACCATCGCGGGTCTTGAGGGTATCTTTTGCGGGGCCAGCGCGATATATGTCGCGTGTGCCGAAATATTGAACGAAATTTACAAAAAACCCATCCTTCCTTTGTGAGGTTAAAAATAATTGACTCGTACCGGCTTTGCGCATAAACTAATTTCTGCACATAAATTTGGGTTTTTGTCCCTAAGGTGATATGGAGTTTTCTTCAATGCATTTGTAAGAAAATCATCAAGATTTAAAGACGATCGGACTTTTAGCTTGGCGCTTTCTTATCTCATGCAAACCTTCGGTCGCCAAGCGCGCCGCGGCGTCAGCGTTCGAAGCGCCTCCAACGCCAGCCTTCAGCCCAACTCCCAACTCTTTCTTCACCTCGGAAAAAACTGTCGAGAGATCATTTGTATCCAGACCATTTGATGGCGCCATGAAATTGTCCCCGCCGGTGTAGAAGACGAGCGCGTTCCTTTTCAAAAGAGCAGACATGAGCGACATGTGAATTTTCTGGAGAAGCACATGCGTGTTGTATATCGGCTCGCTGTCCGTGAGCAACGTAGAATGGTTCACATCTATGTTCGCTATCTGCACCCAATCTTCGTCCTGCCCGCCAACGCAAGAACCGACAAGCGCGGCCTTCCTCTTCGCCGACCTGCTGCTGCCGGCGTGTTGCAACGCGATGGTCGCTGCCATCTGGGCCTCGTATGACGTGGCCGCCGTGCCGATGCTCATGCTCACGCTCACAGGAAATTTCTTGTTGATTGCCTTCTGGATACGACGGTGCGCATCCAAATCCATGCAATTGGTGATCGCCAACATGTTGTCCACCCTGGTCTGAAATACCAGCCCACCGCGCGAAGCAAACGAACGCTCGAGCTCCGCAAACAATCCGGCCTGCAACACCTGGAGCTCCGACTCGTGGCGCAGCTCGGGCGCGACCGTCCATGGGCCGTAGTTGTCTATCTGGATCAACGTCAGCTGTATCTTCTTCATTGCCCCACCTATCCCTCTGATTTATGCCAAGGAGCTAAATAAAGTTTTGAAACCATGCGCGTGTACTGCGAAACATTCGGCTGCACCATGAACCGTGGGGACACCGAGCTGATGCTCGGTTGCCTGAAGGAGGCCGGGCACGAGCCTACTTCAAATTTGTCAGAAGCGGACATCATCGTCGTCAACACCTGCGCTGTCAAGGGGCCGACACAGCGTAGGGTGCTCAGGCGATTGCGCGAGCTTCGGGAACTCGACGGGAAGCCGATAGTCGTCGCAGGTTGCCTTCCGCTGATAGATCTTGGATCGATAGAGCGCCTCGGCACGTTCGCTGGCCTTGTATCTTGTCACTCGCTCGGGTCCATCTCGACTGTCGTTGAAAAAATCGCGAAAGGGGAAACAAACGTGAGAGAACTCACCTACCAAGCGCTCGAAAAACCGTGCCTGCCAAAATTGCGCTCCAGCAACATCAGCGCGATAGTCGCCATCGCCGAGGGTTGCACCTCGAACTGCAGCTACTGCTCCGTGCGCATGGCGCGCGGCAAGTTGAGAAGTTTCGATGAAAAAGCGATACTCCTTGAAATCAAAAAAGCGCTGGATAACGGTGGCCGTGAAATTTTGCTTACGGCGCAAGACACTGCGGCCTACGGCATCGACTCGGGCAAGACTCTCCCAGAACTTTTGAATAAAATTGTAGATATCGATGGAAAATTTATGGTCCGCGTTGGCATGATGAATCCAAAGACAACAAAACACATACTCCCAAAACTGCTCGATGTCTACGAAAGTGAAAAAATTTACAAATTCGTTCACTTGCCAGCCCAAAGTGGCGATGATGATGTATTGCAAGCAATGCGCAGAGGATACACGGTGGACGACTTTTTAAAAATTGTTGACGGGTTCAGGAAGAAGTTTGATGACCTATATTTGGCTACTGACATCATTGTTGGTTTTCCGACCGAAGGTGAAAAAGAATTCATGAACAGCTGTGAATTGATCGAAAAAATCGGGCCAGATAAAGTGAATCTGACGCGTTTTTCGCCGATGCTCGGCACCGACGCCGCAAAGATGAAACAGGTCGACGAGCGCGAGGTCAAGAGGAGATCGAGGTTGTTGAACGAAATATGCCATTCGATCGGATACGAGATAAATAGAAATTACATCGGGCGAACAGCGGAATGCCTAGTGGT
>JBGPSS010000055.1:0-6955 GCA_041490225.1 Hadesarchaea archaeon | reverse complement strand
TTGAGCGCCGTCCCCATGTGAAATTCTCCGCTCGGGTATGGTGGCGGGGTATCAATGACGTAAGTCGGAGTTTTCGTATCCTCGCGCTTGAATCGGTAGATGTCCAATTCACTCCATCGCTGTTGCCACTTCGGCTCTATTTCGAGCGGATCGTAATCTTTCGGAACTTCCATTTAAACCAACCAAAAATCAGAGGTGAAACATATAAAATAGGCTACACCGCCGAAAGGAAAACATCGATTAGATCGCGTGGAGATTGTTCTATTTCTTTCTAGCCTTTTTCACGGCTTGCATGTATTTCTTTACTCTAGATATATCGACAGGATTCTCGTTTATTCCACCTTTTTTCAGGTCCGTGCCGACGATGATCCCGTCGGCATATTTTAGAAAATCTTTGACATTTGCAGTAGTGGTGCCGCTCCCAACGAGCACCGGCGTATCCCCAGCAAATCCTTTAGCCTTCTTGACTTTCTCCAGCTCGGGAGCCCAGCCAGTCAATTTTCCGCTGACGATGAGCGCGTCGGCGAGATATCGTTCGGTCCACAGTATATGTGTTTCCAAATCGATGCCGGGGAAAGGCACTGAATGTTTTTTGTCGACGTCGGCGAAGATTTTGATGTGTTCGGCTCCCAAGTGTTTTCTCAACCTCAACAGTTCTGCGGCGCAACCGTGGTCAAATTCACCCGTGTCCCAGACCCTTGCTCCAGCCAGAAGACAAATCCGAACAAATTTTGCTCCAGAGGCAACTGCGATGGATAGCGTCACCTTTCCACCGTTGTGGATGACGTTTATCCCCGTCGGAAGATCGGTGTTTTTGATTACTTCCCTTGCCACGACAGCTTGTGAGGTCATCTCCTCAGGCGGCACATCCTCTCCGACGTAGTACGGGTGGTCCCACATGTTCTCGACCATCAGCCCATCGACGCCGCCCTCCTCGAGAATTTTTGCATCGGCCAGAGCTTTTTCGATGATGGCGTCCATGCCGTAAAAATCGTAGCCTGGTGCACCGGGCAAGGGTATCAGGTGGACCATCCCTATTATCGGCTTGTCCGCACCGAAAATTTCTTGCAGATTTTTCATTTTCACATTATCCATTTTTTCTTTCCACTCCACCATGCAGAAACACCTCCTTTGGTTCATAGCGTGATAAAGTAATAAATTTGTGGTTCTATTTATTAGTTTTCGCGATTTTTGTATAATTTCGTATAATAGTGAAAACAATGTTTAAATGTCGTCGAGTAGAGTGGCACCGAGGCATACGATGAAGACCGAGCGAGGTTTGAGCGTCCTAGTCTCTGTGTTAGTGGTCATTTCGTTGACTGTGAGTGTTAGTGCAGTAGCTACAAAGTCGTCGACGGAAGTTGTGCGGTATCAGAAAGTTGGGCCGCTCAGCGTTAGCAGTTTTCCGTACAATCAAGGGTTTGAGGGTACAACATTCCCACCGACAGATTGGACCCGCGATTCGGCAAATTGGGTCCAGAACAGCACAAACCCCCGTACTGGGACATACTGTGCTGCGGGAACTATAGTCACGACTGGAGATGATACTCGATGGTTCCAGGTAGCGGTCAATTTTTTGGGATACTACAATGTTGGCGTTTCTCTTTACAACCGAGTTACGACAGACACCACACACACTTTATTTTCGTTGCGCGGCTCTACAAACGGGGGTACCTCTTGGTTTACTATTAAGGATTGGCTTGCTCCAGGGAGTACCACCGCGTATACATTAACCACAGCTGACACCAACCTTTCCAACTTCGACGATCAGTCCAACTGTGCAATCAGAATTCGGGCAAAAAGTACTGATGGATCACAGCGCACTCTCAAAATTGATGACTTTTCTATTACCGCTAATATTATAGCAACCGCCCCCACGGTCACCACCAACGCTGCCACCAATGTGGAGGAGACCACAGCCACCCTGAACGGAGACGTGACTTCGGATGGCGGGGCAACTATCACCGAGAGGGGTTTCTACTGCGACACCGATTCGAGCCCGAGCACGAAATACACGGTTTCGGGAACGACGGGGGCGTACACGAAAGATATGACCGGTCTGTCTCCCGGAACTAAATATTATTTCAAAGCATTTGCCACAAATTCAGTAGGAACAAGTTACGGAAGTATTCTCGATTTTACCACCATCGCAGCCGGGGGCGCAACCGCAACGGCAACTGGACCGACGGGAAGCACCGATAACACCAGCGTCACCCTCACCTACACCTACACGGGCTCGCCGACCTCTGTGAAGCTCTACTACACGAAGAACGCTGGGACGAGCTGGACCTTGGCTGGTGAAGATACTTCGGTTGATGGCACGTTTTCTTACTCTATCACATCCGGCGACGGGACCTATGGCTGGATTGCAGTGACGATAGGCGGCGGCTCGACAGAAACGGACCCGCCCGCGGGGGGCACATCGCCCGAAGCATCTCCGCTGATTTTGGATACTACACCAGCAGGCTCCGGCGACTATTGGGTGGACGACCCGACAGATGCGCCAGTTGATGGAGGATATGGTGAGGCGATAGTCGGTGCTCAAGGCAAGATCTATCTAACAAAAACTTACAATGCTATTAGCCAAGATTACTTTTATGCCTACAACCCAGCGACGAACGCGTGGTCGTCACAGCTGAGCGTGAGCGGGCTGCCTGGGGGTGGGACCGGAGATTTCAGGAATGGCGCGGCGTTGGTCTGGGACAACGGCAACTACATCTATTCGCTCTTGGGCGGAAGGTATGACGATGCCGACGGTAACCGTTATTTCTTCTACAGGTACTCGATCAGCAGCAACTCTTGGACGGCCATGGCAAGCACTCCGACCAGTATTGGGCAACAGACTGCTGGTGGGGCTCTGGCATGGATCCCCGGTAGGGTGTTGGAGGTCAGTGATGACAACTACATTTACGCATGTTTGGGTGATCATTCTAATAGTTTCGCACGTTACAGCATCAAAACCGACAGTTGGACGATAATGGCGCACGCTCCGGGGAGGAAGGATGATGGCTGCAGCCTCGTCTGGACAGGTGACAATTATCTCTTCGCACTTCAGGGCGAATATGTGGAGCTCGGCTACAACGATGCCGCTTGGCGCTATAATATCATCTCAAACACTTGGGACCTGACCGGCAAGTTCGCGACCGATGTGGGAGACGGCGGCTCCATGATTTGGACGAGTGGAGATTATATCTATGCGACAAGTGGATGTTCTAGTGATGAGACTCTTCGAGACAATTTCTATCGCTACAATTTCAAGACAGGGCTCCTCAGACAGACCGATTGGGTGCCCCTTGCCGACTTGCCGGAGAAGATAGGCGATTTCGTTGGTTGCAGGATAGGCTTCACTTGGACGAGCGTAGGCTCTTCAGTTGGGGATATCTACGGATGGCGCGGTGTCTCGGGCAGTTACAAGTTCTGGGGATACATACCACCGATCCCTATTACAAGCTGGACGCAGACCGACTGGAAGGGCGGGCCAACCAAGCCTACGCTACAAGTTGGAAAGTGGAGCGAAAACTACGACAACTTTTATGACAATGAGAACGTCAATTGGTCGCGGGCGAGCAAGATAATGCTCGAGAATGCTCCTGCCCCACCACCACCTGGCATAGCAGATCATGTGGTCATAAGCGAGTTCGCGACGAGGGGGCCAGGGGAGAATGATTCCTATGACGAGTTCGTCGAGCTGTACAACCCGACGAGCAGCGATATAAATATCGGTGGCTTGGTATTTGAATATTATGATGGTAGCAATTGGTCGTATAGTTATTATGGTGTTTACATCGGTACGATCCCCAGTGATGCAACGATTCCCGCGCACGGCTTCTACCTATGGGGGAATTTAAAAGGTTATTCAGGGTCAGTTTTGCCAGATTGGGGCACATATGGCAAGGGCTTAAAGGATGATACTCCGGTTGGCAGTGCGAGGGGGATAAGACTCATCGACAACATTACAACGGATGTGTTCGACACTGTCGTCTTCGAAGCTGATGGCAACACCGACAACGCCGAGGCCGAGGGCGGGTTGACTGCGCCCAACCAAGGTGCCAGCCTAACCAACAGCGTCGAGCGCAAGGCGCAGAGCACTTCGACTGCGGACTCCTTGTTTGAGCCAGACGGCGCAGATGCAACTAATGGGAATGGTTACGATTCTGACAACAATTATAATGATTGGGTCAGGCAGACGAATGGCCGCAACCCTGAGAACTCAGCTAGCCCGCTTGAATATCCGCTGAGTGTAACGTTTAAATCGGCTGGTTGGTTCGAGTCCTCGATATACGACGCTGGCGAGCTCGCGGACTGGAAGAGCGTATTTTGGAGCGAGAGCAAGCCTTCGGGGACGGACATCATCGTAAGGTTGCGTACTGGTGGTGACAGCAATCCGTATGATGGCGGGTGGAGCGGCTGGTACCAGCACACCAACCACACGGAGAACACTCTGATGGAGAATAGACGCTACGTCCAATACCGCGTCGAGCTCTCCACGACCGACAACACCACGACGCCACAATTATTTGATATACTGATTAGCTACGATATCAATATCGACGATACGGCTCCTCCGACTCCAGCCCTCGTATCACCCAGTAATGGGGCGGTCCTGTCGGATAGCACTCCAACCTTTGACTGGACTTCTGTGAGCGACCCGAGCGGCGTCACATACGATATTCAGGTGGACAACGATCCAGATTTCTCATCGCCAGAGGTTAACGTCGCTGGGTTGACCGATAACACATACACTTCACCTGCGCTTGCGTACGAGAACTATAGCTGGCGCGTCCGAGCTGTTGATGGAGCGAGCAACATCGGCGATTGGTCGGATGTCTGGCAGTTTACCTGCGTGCAGTTCCCACACGGTCGGATCTACATCCGCGGGAATGAGAATTTCACGCCTGCGAATGGCGTCACTGGTGGCTCTGGGACGGTTGATGACCCGTACGTCATTGAGGGCTGGGAAATCGATGCTTCGGTGGCTGGGCGCAGTTGGAGTGGTGCTATCGATATAAATGAGACGGACGCGTACTTCATCATCCAAAACTGTTACATTCACGGTGGGCAGGACAATAACTACAGCCTCTGGTCCGCTATCAAGTTCGCGGATGTCTGGCATGGTACGATCAGGGGCACGGTAATCGACAACGTCAATACGGGCATCCTGATCTACGATAATGGCCCGGAGGTGGGCGTGCCGTTCTCCGCGTTTAACATCATCGACGGTAACATCATCGAGAACAGTTACGAGGGTATCAAAATCTATGGTGATCCCACATCATATATTATAAATAACACTGTAAGGAACATCAATTCCTCGGGCATCGCGACTTGGGGGTCCATGAATGTTGTAGTTAGGAACAACGTCATCGATAACGTCAAGGGTAATTCTGGCTTTGGCGGTGGCATCCTCGTCAACGGTGGCGCCGACAACATCCTCATCGAGAACAACACGATCACGAATTCCGGACTGCACGGCATGGACATCTACTATTGTTACAACATCACGGTCAGGTACAACAACATCGAGAACAGCGCCCAGTACGGTTTCAGGATCAAGGACGGCAAAGACCCCGACAACGTGAGGATTTACCTCAACAACATCAGGAACAGCGGGCAGACCCCGCAAGGGTACGTGATGGAAGCGAACTTCTCCGTGAACGAGAACGTCGTCTGGGACAACGGTACTCACGGCAACTACTGGAGCGACTGGACCACACCAGACGCCAACGGAGACGGGATAGTGGACAACCCGTACATCCTCGGCGGAGCATCGGGCAACTGGGACAGCTACCCACTCACACAACCATACGAAACCTACCTCGCCAGATCTGGTGGCAGAAAAGGAAAGTTTGTACCGCTAATAAAATCATCGATAGAAGACCTGCCCCTGTGCTATCAGCAAATGCTCAAGTTGCGACCACTAGAAACTGCAGAAGACCTGACGGCCATCCAAAACAACGTTGACTTAGCCACAAGCGATTACGCATCTTACAAGATCAAGTTGGCGTGAGCTAGAATAAAATCGCTTACAATCGATTAGACATTGTTCATTCGGTGCCGGCAAAACTTTTTAGCCGTGTGAACGTTTCTAAACTAGGTTGCTTGGCCGGGCGCTTCACCTTGATCTCTTTGTCGACGTTCACGCGCAGGCCAGCGTATCCAGGAGTCGTCTGGACACCGGTCTCCTCCTTTATCCGGGCCGCCTCCTTCTCCGGCTTGTGCCTGAGGAAGAGCATTCCCATGTGCATGATGACCGCCAGCTCCGGCTTCACCTCCTTCAAAAGTGAGATGAGGTCGTCGGAGCAGAGGTGCCACTTTATGCGCATCGCCAGGGGCCTCGTGACGTTCGCTATCAGGACCCTAGAGTTTTTGAAATTTTTCGCAAGTCCATCGAAATATTGCGTGTCTCCAGTGTAGCCGATTATCCCATCTTTCGTGTGAATCTTCAATCCAAACGCCGTCGGATCGCTGTGTTGCGCTGGTGTAGCTTCAAGCCCGAGTTCATTGAGCTTGTAGGTTGTTCCTGGTTTCATATGGATGATATCCGCTGGTTTTTCTTTGTGATAGCTTGAGATCGCGGGACCAAATTTTCCCATTCCTTTGAGCACGCTTTCGCTTCCCACGAACGCGCCGCGCTTCTTCGTCATGTGTTGGGTCATGGCTTCGATGAGCACCTCGGCATCGCAGTAGTGATCGGGGTGGCAGTGGGTGACGACTATGCAGTCGAGGTCGAGTGGACTCAGGCCGTGCTGGTGCGTGAGGAGGAGCGCTCCCGGGCCGGGGTCGACGTGTATCTTTGCGGTGTCGTGTATTCGAAATCCACCAGTGCTAAAAATTTGATCGATGGTCATGTAGCGACCGCCGCCGCATCCTAAAAATACGAGTTCTATCACGCTATCACCGGAAGAAAGTAAACTGCCTAAAATAATTAAATATCGGTGCGATGTAAACCAAGTTT
>JBGPSS010000054.1:0-6979 GCA_041490225.1 Hadesarchaea archaeon | reverse complement strand
CTGGTAGGAGAAAAAGATGGTACTAAAGCTCACCTTGAGTGCAGAGGTCTTTTGCTTTCAGATGATGCACTCATTCACGCTATTCCTGAACTCACTGCGAAGGTAAAGGGCACCGAGCTCTCACACGAAGCTGCGGTCGGCAAGATAGCAGAGGAGCAAATCCAATACTTGATGGCAAGAGGATTCTCAAAACTCGAAGCCCAGTCGCTGATCGTCAGGGGATTCATGGACGTGGGCATTATGGGGCTGCCAAAAGCGCTGGAAACTGAGATCAAACGAATGGTCGATACTACGACTGCCGCCGCCATTTAGGAAATTTTGACGATTTCTTTAACTTTTTGTGCAACAAGTTTACCAAGATTTGCCGCCTTCTCAAAATATTCTTTCTGGGGTTTTCCTCTCACATAATCTATCTTTACCAGATTCAAAACTTCGCCAATTTTTTTAAAAAGCTCTCCATCGAATCCAGGGTTGACGGTGCCAATCAATGCGGTCTTGTTATGTGCTCCAAAATGTTAAAGAAGAACTTGAGGCGATAGCGGAGTGGTGCAGCTCCATGAAGAGCCAGCTTGAGAATCCAGATGTTCTGAAACAGATTTTTAGACAGAACCTCCCCTTGGCGTTGGATCTCAAAAAAACTATCTGGAAATACGCCAATACGATCAAGGAGAGAGAGAAATGTGATTCGATTAAGATAATGAATTTTTGCGGCACCCACGAGTGGACGACGACGTACTACGGCTTGAGGAACTTGTTACCTCCATTTTTGGACTTGGTCGCGGGGCCGGGCTGTCCGGTGTGCGTAACCCCCGCTTACTACGTCGATGTCGTCATGAAATTGGCGTCGAAAGGTGTCAGGATATACACATATGGCGATTCGCTGCGGCTGCGTAGCGTCAGGTCAAGCTATCCGAGCAACCTAGAGGAAGCCAGAGCGAACGGAGGCGATGTTAAAGTTGTTTATAGTTTCTTGGACGCGGCGAAGGACTCCGCGGACGGCAAAGAAAGTGTTTTTCTGGGGATAGGGTTCGAGACGACGGCCCCGAGCTACGCGTTGGTGATAAAGGAAGGAATGGTCCCAGAAAATCTCAAGTTTCTCAGCACGGTGAGGTTGACCCCGCCCGCGATGGAGTATACCATAAAGTTTTACCAAGAACGCGGGCTGCTGCCGATAAAAGGGGTCATAGCACCGGGACACGTTTCGACCATAACTGGGGCGGTCGAGTGGGAGTTCCTTCCGCGGGAGCACGGTTTGCCGACTGTGGTCGCAGGGTTCGAACCGATCGATGTCCTGATGGCAGTGGCTCAGATACTCTTGATGTTAAAAAACAACAAAGCAGCGATCAAGATAGAGTACAAGAGACTCGTCAATTGGAACGGAAATACCTACGCGAAGGGATTGATCGAAAAAGTCTTCAAGAAAACGCGCGCGGCCTGGAGAGGGATCGGGTTTATCCCCCAGAGTGGGCTCAAACTTAAAGGAGAATTCTTCGAAAAGTATGATGCTTTGGCACACTTTGGCATGCCAGATCTGACGCCGAAGGAGTGGAAGCACGACCTTCCCCACAAATGTAGGTGCGGCGAAGTCGTGGTCGGCATAGCGAAACCGACCGATTGCCCACTTTTCATAAAGGGCTGTTCACCCGCCAAGCCTTGGGGCCCGTGCATGGTGTCATTTGAGGGAACGTGCAACGTGTGGGCAAGGTATGGCGGCAGAAGTTCTGTTCCGCCCAAAATGCACGCTGGAGGCAACTAACATGTGTTGGGGTGCGCCGGGAAAAGTGATAGATATCAGCGGTCACACGGCAATCGTGGATTTTGGCGGCGTCAGGAAGGAGGTCATGGTCGCTACAAAGAAAATCGCGCAAAATGATTTAGTCATGGTTCATGCGGGCATTGTGATAGGCAAGCTCAGTTTAAAAGATTTCTTGGCCAACGTGGCACTATATCGAGACATCTTAGCACAAAATTTTCTCGACTCTGGCCTCAATGAAACGGACGCACGAAAAAAGGCCACGGATGAAACAAATAAATTGCTGGACTCATTTGGAATTCACCATAAAGTTTAGGTGTAATTAACAGCCTTATTAGAAACTGGTGAAAATGTGGCGAAAAGAAGCGTTACTTTAGAAATAGAGAGTATGGACTGCGCTCACTGCGCCCTCGCTATCGAAAAATCGCTGGGCAAGCTGGAAGGTGTCACCAAGGCAAGCGTCAGCTTCCCAACCGAGAAGGCAATCGTAGAGTACGATGCGCAACGTGTGAGCATAGAAAAAATAAAGCAAGCCGTGGTAGACGCTGGCTACAAAGTCAGAGAAAAACCAATTGAAAAAAAGCGATTGCAGAGGCGCGCGGCCGTTATCGCTCTCGGCTTGGCCCTCACCGTGCCGGTGTTGCTCGTTGAGCTATTCACCGATTTTCCCCAAAAGAAACTCTTGCTCTTCGCCCTCGCGACGCCAGTTCAGTTCATCGTCGGCTGGCGCTTCTACAAGGGCGCATACTACTCGTTGAAAAACAAGTTCGCGAACATGGATGTCCTGGTCTCGCTGAGCACGTCGACCGCCTACGTCTACAGCGTGGCCGCGACATTCTTCATAACGGAGGCAACCTTCTACGAGGCTTCGACCACGATTCTTATCACAATCTCAATCGGCATGTTCCTCGAGGAGCTGGCAAATGGTAGGACTGGAGAGGCGATCAAGAAACTCGTCATGCTCCAGCCCAAGACCGCGACTGTTCTTCGTGGTAAGGAGATCTCGATCCCCGTCGAGGAGATAAAAGTTGGCGACATCGTTCTAATCAGGCCTGGCGAGCGGATACCTGTCGATGGTGAGGTCGTTAGTGGGCGCTCGTCCGTGGATGAATCGCTCGTCACCGGTGAATCCCTACCAGTCGAGAAAGGGGAGGGCGATAAGGTTATCAGCGCCACCATAAACAAATCTGGTGCATTGAGGTTCAAGGCCACGAGGGTCGGCAAAGACACGACATTAGCGCAGATAATAAGGCTGGTCGAGGAAGCCCAAGCCTCCAAAGCACCAATTCAAAGGATCGCCGACTCGGTCGTGAACTACTTCGTCCCAGCGGTCCTGGCGATAGCACTGGTGAGCTTTGCCGTGTGGTATTGGTTGGCCAGCTCATCGTTCCTGTTCGCCATGACCATCTTCGTCTCGGTTTTAGTTGTGGCCTGTCCATGCGCCCTTGGAATTGCGACACCAACTGCCGTGATGGTTGGGCTGGGGAAAGGCGCTGAGCATGGAATCCTCATAAAAAATGGTGGCGCACTCGAACGGGCCCGAAAAATGACCACCATCGTCTTCGACAAGACCCGCACGCTGACTGTAGGTGAACCACGGGTGACAGATATCATCACACAAAGAAACAAGGAAAAAATCCTACGGCTCGCCGCCATCGCTGAGAAAAATTCAGAGCACCCGTTAGCGAACGCGATAGTTGGCGAGGCTAAGAAAAAGTTGAAAAAAATACCTGATGCAAAGTGGTTCAAAGCACTTCCTGGGGCTGGTGTTGTAGCAAACTACGGAGGAAAAGAGATTCTGCTCGGAAACAGAAAATTGATGTCGACCAAGCGAGTGAGCACTGCGCACTTGGACGCACGGATCGATGAACTCGAAGGCGAGGGTAAGACGACGATGATTTTGGCAGTCAACAAAAAGGCTGTTGGGCTCATCGCCGTGGCCGACGTGCTGAGAAAACATTCCATCAAGACTGTGAACGAGCTAAAGAAATCCGGCGTGAAGGTAGCGATGCTCACCGGGGACAACGAGCGAGTCGCGAAGGCTATAGCGAAGAAAGCAGGGATCGATCAGGTCATCGCTGACGTCCTACCGAAGGACAAGGTGGACGAGATCAAGAAATTGCAGAGAAAAGGTGAAGTCGTCGGGATGGTCGGAGACGGCATCAACGACGCGCCTGCCCTGACTCAAGCAGATGTAGGGATCGCCATAGGTGCGGGCACGGACGTCGCGATGGAAGCTGGAGAAGTTGTGTTGATAAAAAACAATCTTACGGACATCGCGTGTTTCATGGAGTTGAGCAAAAAGACAATGAACAAGATCAAACAGAACCTATTCTTCGCCTTCCTCTACAACGTGGTGGCGATACCTGTGGCGGCAGGTGTACTGTACCCATTCTTGGGCATCGTCATCGTTTCACCGATGATCGCCGCAATCGCGATGGTCCTGAGCGATGTCACGGTCGTTGGGAATTCGTTGTTGTTGAAACGGTTCAACTTAAATCATTATTAAGGTTCGTTCGCGCCGCCCATGCGATATCCGCGTGGGTCGAGCTCTACTCGCGTATAACCGATTTTTTTCAACGCCGCGACAATTTTTTCCTTGAGCCTTCTTGCCCTTGGGAACTCATCCATGCCAACTTCCACCCTAGCTAAATTACCGTGGTCGCGCACCCGCACGACGCTAAATTTCAACGAGCGCAAGAACTCCTCGCCATTAGCTATTCGCCGCAGCTTTCTTCGCGTAATCTTTTGACCGAATGGTACCCTCGACGCCAAGCATGGGTTCGCTGGTTTATCGGCGTTCGGCAGGTCAAGCCGCACAGCGAGCGCCCTCACGTCCTCCTTCGTCATACCTGCGAGCGCGAGGGGGCTCAAAACTTTAAATTCTTTCACCGCGCGCAGCCCCGGTCGAATATCCAAAAAATCATCACTATTTGTCCCGTCGAAAATCTTCTCAAATCTCAATTTTTTCCGCACGCCGTCGAGCTTTCTCAGAAGTTCGCTCTTGCAATAGTAACACCGCTCGGCGGGATTCTTTGTGAAGTTCTTGTCCTCGAACTCGTTCGTGGTTATGATTTTGTGTTTGATGCCTATCTGCTCAGCAACTTTCTTCGCAACTTCGATTTCTCTGGGCGGATATGTTTGAGAGACAGCTGTGACCGCAACAACATTGTTACCCAGAACTTTATGGGCAACAGCACAAACCACCGACGAATCCACTCCGCCAGAGAACGCTATCACGGCGCTGCCACATCCACCGATCACGGACTTCATGCGCGAGAGCTTTTCGTCTACCATCTTATCACATCTGTTAATTATTCAACCATCCTCAAAAGAATTAAGTAAGATTCAAAACATAACAATATAATGTGAAAATTTGAATGCTCGGGTAGCAGTTCCGGTAATTATAATTGTAGTTGCAGTTGTGGCTTGCTCTATTATTTTCATCATGCGACAGCCAAGGAAATCTCTAATGGGTGCCAAATTCATGCTACATGATGGAGAAGGGCCAAACGGAGGGGCGTTTTCTGAAGAATTAGGCGTGAACACAATCCCAATATATCTCGACCATGCTTGGCCGAGGATTGAACCTGTTGATAATCAATGGATTTGGGACGATGAATTTCCAAGCAACATAAATGAATATGATCATTGCATGCTAAGAATTGGCATACTCCATATGCTAGCTTGGAATCCAACTGACATCCCAACATGGGTGAACAAGGATAACCTCGACGGCGAATTCAAGGAACAATATGGCGAATTTGTCCAAGAAGCCATCAAGCAGGTGAAACAAAGAGATTTCCATGTCGATATTTATCTCGTTGAGCTCGAGGCAAATTGTGCTGGCCATTCAATCGATGGGAACGATTGGATTACCAACGCCTGGATCATCGATTGGATCAAGTGGGAAGTTGAGCTAATCAAAAGTATAGATTCCAATGCAAAAATCGTCATCCCATTAACCCCGACTGAATTTCGCCCAGAAGAATCTCTCGATAATACTGGAGATCGCGGAAGAATTCTTGTCGCTGACTTTGTTGAACGCATGATCCAAGAGAATGTCCAGTTCGATGCGTTTGGTTTTAATGTTGCCAGCGGTGCCTACGACAACGTCGACGACTGGACAGCTTTACAAGCAGTTTTGGATAAATGGTCCACCATCGATAAAGAAATTTTTGTTTGGGCGATGGGATACCCTGCCAACAACGATGACAACCTACCTTTCAAAAACCCAAGAGCGGGCGGTTATTCCAAAGAATGGCAAAAGGAGCAGTATGTCAACTCCCTGAGAATTCTTCTCGACAACCCGAAGGTCATTGGGGTGTCCATCGACCTGTTCGATTACCAAGAACCTGGATTGGCAGCTCCATTTCGCTGGGGCCTGGTGGGCGGAGATTGGACGAAACCAGAAACTCTCTTCAAAAGACCAAGTTTCGATGCTGTGAAAGAGTACTGGTACAACAACTATAGATAAAAAATATTGTGGTGGGCCCGAAGGGATTCGAACCGCTAGAGGTGAATTGCCAGATCCAAGACATATAACGCATAAAACGCCAAAACGCCGAGAAAAAGCCCGGATTCATACTGGGAGTGGGCCAAGATGACCAGCGCAAACGTTGGTTATATCGGAATTTACACGCACGCACGAGAGCCAGCAAAAACTCGGTGCATGTGGTCTTTGTCACGGGGAGATAACTGGCGCCACCGTCTACGCGGTGGATGGAGCGCGCCTCTGCGAAAAGTGCGCCAGGGAGTACGGGGGGAGGGTCTAATGGCCTGGCCTCTTTGTCTGGAAATGTATAGTAAAATAAACCTTGTGGTACTATGGAGATAATCGACCGAGACCCGAAGATGGTTGAAATCGCCCCCGATACTACAATAGGGAGCAGGGCAAAATCCCGCTTCAACCGGCGCGGCCACATGATCGAAAGGGTCTGCGAGCGCCGCAAGAAGATGCTAAAGTTCCACTTCCGGGGGATCGCAGCCACCGAGTGGGTTCCCCGCCTCGCCCAGGAGTACAACGTCGAAGAGGACGCGATATGGAAAGACTGGTTCAGGCGGAAGAGTTGGCTGGCCAAGGTCTTCGATTTGGCTGACGTGGTGGACGAGATCAACATGAACATGGTCGAACTGATGAACCTCAAGGAAGAGGCGTGGCGTTCGTATGAGAAGGCAGAGAACGCGCAGAGCAAGGCGGCGCATCTCAAGATTGTCGCTCGAGCG
>JBGPSS010000053.1:0-6984 GCA_041490225.1 Hadesarchaea archaeon | reverse complement strand
TGCTTACAGAAATATTTCGCTTACACTATCTGTTTTCTAATTTGTTTGGCATAGCGTGTGCAACTTTGTGGAACTATTTCATGAGTGCGACATGGGTGTGGAAAAGTGCCGAAAGGTAAGAGAAAGTCTTTGAACAAGCGGCTTGTTTTGTTGATTTTGCTTGCGCTTGGAATAAGATTTGCACTGATGGGTCTCAATCATCCATTTGACATACAGACATGGAACGGCCTCACGGTAGACTTGAGCAACAATAGATCACCATATGAAACCCTAGAAAAATTAACTTACGAATCTCGGGCAACGCAGGGCGCTGGCTGGGCGATGAATTTTCAATACTTCAACTATCCGCCGATGTTGATTCCGATATACTACCCATTTGCCAAACTCTATGGGGCGTTTTATCCGACTGGGCAAATTCAATACTCGACGGCAAATGACGTGACTCCTTATACCCAGGTTCCAATGTTGTTGAATCTGTTGTTTAAACTACCAATTTTTTTGGCGGATATCGGTATCGCCCTATTGCTTTACAAAATGACTAAACGCAGCGAAAAATCGATGATTGCGTATTTGTTTAATCCATTTGTGATATTCATAAGTGCGTGCTGGATGTTTGATAGTATTGCTGCGTTCTTTCTACTATTGGCAACCTATCTATTTCAAAATAAAAGATATGATTTAAGCGCGGTAGCGTTGTCTTTTGGTTTTCTCACCAAAATTTTTCCAGTATTCGCTTTGCCAGTTTTTTGTATAGAATTGATTCGCCGACGATCATGGAAGTTTTTGCGGTACGCTTTTATTTTTGGATTAGTCGCTGCTCTTTTCATTTTGCCATTTTTTAGCGGGGTTAAACTTGGTCTAGAATATCAGGCTGCGCGAGAGCCAAGTGGCCTGACTCCATTGAGTATTCATATCGTGCTACAAAATTTAGGAATCAGTGGGCCAGACTTGACACAATTGAAGTTTATTATTCTTCCGGCCATCGCTAGTTTCTTGCTAGTCATTGGCATGTCTTTGATCTACGCTTATTTATCAAAGAAAAGCATCCCCCTAAACCAAAAAATATTGATGGTTTTTTTGGCCTACTGTGTGTTTGCAAAGAATTTGCATGAGCCGCATGTTTTAATGCTGGTTCCATTCTTTATCTTAGAATTGCACGAGAGGTACTCCTTCGACAAAAAATTACAATATGGACTGCTTTTGGCACTGCCATTTTTGTACGCGGTAGTCGCTGTTCCAATTACGCGTTTTCTTTATGGATATACGATGAATCCTGCAATTTTAGATCTCTTTAAATTACCCGAGTCTGTTCAAGGCATACTGTTAAGCGGTATAGTGATCATGTTTTGTTTAACCTTGTGGCATGCGTTGATAACCTTGATACGTGGGCGGCCAGTAATATCTTTAAAAGGGCTGCGTCAGAGGTTGAAAAATGAAAAAAAGTAAAGTGGCGATCCGCTATATTTCAAAACACATTGACAAAATCATCCTCGTTTTGGGCTACATCCTACTCATTTTTCTGCTTTTGGCTCTAGTTCCTGGCATACTCTACCAAGAGAAGCTCGTGGAAGTGGGCATATGGCAGGAAACTCGAGAAGTAAAAAACGATAGTTTCATAATCAGATACCACATGAATTCCGGCGACAACAAGCCAACCGTGCTTACATCTAGCGGCGATGAACTTTTGGCGGTGGACGGTTGGGAATCAACGATTGAGAAAAATAACGATAACTCGCCAAGGAGCATGTGGGATCATACTTTTAGAAACGTCGTCGCGTCGAGCTTCATCATTCACAACGTCAGATGGGATAACTATCAACTGATGCAGACTGCGAGGTTGTGGGAGAACCAAGTAACTTTTGAATACAAGTGTCTTTCTGCAGAGAATGAAAACATGCAGCTGACCCTGAGTCTCAAGCATCGCTACGATAACTACTCAACTTTGACATTTGATAACATAAAAATAAACGAAAATCAAGAAAACAAACTTTTCGTGAGATATGCGGTGAAGCTTGAGTTGGACAACACATTTGCAGCTGAGAAGAATGTGCGATATTCTATGGATAACGCGCTATACTGGCTTCGTCTCACGTTCTATGCTGAGAATATTCCAGCGGACAATAATTGGCACAATATCGCGAAGCTCACGATGTCATATTCTTTGATAGAACGAGAAAGTCAAGAATGATTTCGAGGTTGTTTGCATGAAGCGAGATTTTAAAGTTTTGTTGACGGGCGGAGCTGGGTTCATAGGCAGTCACCTTGCAGAGAGATTGCTCGCAGATGGTCACAGCGTCGTCGTTTTAGATAATTTGTACGCTGGCAAATTGCAGAACCTCAAGCGCTGCTCAGACGATCCGAATTTTCGTTTCATCAAGGGTGACACAAGGGACAAAAAAACTGTGGATGCGGCGATGGCTGGGATCGATGCCGTGATACACCAAGCCGCCATCACGAGCGTGCCACTCTCCATAAAGAATCCAAAATTTGTGTATAGTGTAAACGTTGCCGCAACGATGAGTTTACTTGAATCATGTGTGAAGAACGAAGTTGCACGATTTGTTTTTGCATCGTCGTCGTCCGTATATGGGGCTGCAAAAAAGATGCCGGTATCTGAAAATGCACCGACTAGGCCACTTTCTCCGTACGGCGAGTCAAAGTTGCACGTCGAAAAATATTGCCAGAAATTTTGGAATGAACACGGACTTGAGACAGTTTGCCTGCGGTATTTTAACGTCTACGGGCCTAGGCAGACGGCTGGACAATACGCTGGCGTGATATCTCGGTTTTTTGATCGTTTAAAAAATAAACTCCCACCGATTATCTATGGAGATGGGAAACAGACTCGTGACTTTGTCTACATAGATGATGTAGTCGAAGCGACAATTTTAGCGCTAGATTGTGAGAAAGCAGCTGGTAAAATAGCAAACATCGGCACCGGCAAGGTGACAAGCCTAAACCAACTTTCTAGAACATTTATGAAACTAATGCGTTGTTCGAATGTTAAACCAAAATATGTGGCGCCTAGAGCAGGGGACATCAGGCATAGTTTAGCAGACATAACAAAAGCTAAAGAAATTTTGGGTTATCGGTCAAAGGTATCTCTGGAGCAGGGCCTCGAGAAATTCATCGAGTGGAAGTTCAGCGTGGATTAAGAGCCTCGCTTTTTCTTCTTTTTAGCAAATATTTTGCGACGATTTTTTCCCAATCGATTCGAAACATTACAATGATTACTATAATTAAGAGAACCGTCGTGACCCCTGCAAAAATCCAATTTTCAGTAAACGTTTGCCCCATTATCCCGCCGAAATGTGTGATTATTAGGGACATCGTGATTTTCCCAGCTACCGCTGCGACAAATATCTTCCAGAGGCTGTAATGAACTAAACCCATTGGGATGAAAAGCAGGCTATCGGGCAGGGGCGTCAGCGCGAAGATGAAAACTGCGATCATGCCGTACCGTTCGAAAATTTTCAGCATTGCGTCCAAATGGCGTTTGCGTTTATTTCCAATGGCCATCCTACCAGCATAGCCAACCATATAGCTTGTGAGCTGTCCTACCGCTGCGCCGAATCCAAACGCTAGGGCAAGCAAGGTTGGATCGAAAAATCCGCGTTCGGCAACGATCAACAGGGCCACGGTGGTCGGGACCGGAATGATGACGGAGGCCGCACCAATGAGGCCTAGAAGAAAAGCAATGGGGTAGCCCACGCTTTTCCAAGTCTCTTCAGATATGCCTGAAGCAACTATCAAAAAAACAACAGAAATAGAAACTACAACTCCAACGACTAGTACAAACGTCAGGATGGGGATTTTTCTGTGAACCATATTCTCACTCAGTTTAGTTTAAATCATCTAACCTCTAAGCTGGTGCTTCTCATGTGTTTATATACAAAGAACTTTTTTAACCGCCTTGTAACTGTTTTATAGCAGCCCGGAGGCTGGTTCCGGCTCTCATGTTTGAAAGAAAAATTTTCATACGATACTCGCTTTTTATCGATTTCAGTAGTTGCGTTATCAGATATGTCGGTCTCTTGATAAACTCTGTATAAAAACTATCGATCATCTTGAGTAACTCGTCTTCCTTTATGTTGGATGGAAAAATGTTTACTGCAGCGACATCTTTATCCCAATATTTCTCCTTATCGAGGTAGCCTTCTGCTATCGCAGTATTCCATAAATCTGTTCCAGGTGAGAGCGTAAGGACATTTATTTGAGGGAAATCCATTCCACCCAAGCTCAAGGCGAAATCAAAAGTTTGTCTAATGTCTTCTTTAGCTTCAAAAGGTGCGCCAACTATAAACGAACCTATGACATTCTCAATTCCGGCTTTTTTACAGTTGCGTATTGCTTTTCTGCTGAGTTCGGGCGAGATATTCTTTTTGTAATAGTCAAGAACTTTCTGATTACCACTTTCTATTCCAAAATAAATCGTCTTGCAACCAACACGCGCGAATTTATGCAAAATTTCATGTGATGCGTTGTCGACCCTACCTTCTGCCCAAAGATTAAGTTTAATTTTCTTTTCTTTCAATAGGTCGCAGATTTTATCTACTCGTTGTCTGTTCACGAACAAGTTATCATCGACAAATCCTATTTCTTCATAACCTTCATTCCAAAGCATCTCCATCTCTGTCACTACTGATTCGGGGGATCTGCATCTGACTCTCCGCGATGAAAAAGCTGCACAGGCACAATAAGTACAGGCGTAAGGGCAACCTCTCGATGTTATCATAGTGGTGAATTTTCCGCTGCTTCCAAGTACTCCCACGATTTCGGAATAGTAGTTCTGTTCCAACAATGTCCGATCTGGAAATGGAAGCTGATCAAGATTTTCAATTGATGGCCTGGGTGGCGTAACAACGACTTTGCCATCGCGCCGGAAAGCGATTCCTTGAATATTTTTGTTTTCATGATTTTTCTCCACAGCGTTCACAAGTTCTAAGAACGTGGTCTCTCCCTCGCCGATAATCACATAATCGACGATAGGATGTTCCTTCAACAGTTTTTCATATGTGAAAGTAGCATGGTAATTTCCAAACGCAATTTTTACATCGGGTAGTTCAGATTTTACAGCTTTTACGATTTTTATTCCCTGTTTAAACGTGGGAGTTAGTGCGCTTACGCCCACAATCGCCGGATTCTCTTTTTTTACTCGTTCAGCAACTTTTTCAACTGGTAGCTGAACTCTCGCGTTATCTATTATTTTTACTTCGTGTCCAGCGTTTTGCAGCACTGTACCTAGATATATTAGGCCCAGGGGGGGCCAAGCTGCTTGGTTTTCTAGCCTTTCGTTTTGTCCCGTGTTGGGCGTTATAAGAACCACTTTCAAAACAATCGCCATGTGTTGTCGTTTTCAAATTCATTTTCATAACTACGTTTATGCGACATAGTAAATATCTTTGACCCTCGAGCGCAACTCGTTTTACCGGCATGTCAAAATACTTTATTCTAACCAGATATAACCGAACATGGGATGATCTAAAATGAAGATAGGTTTTTTCACAGACACGTTTTTACCTCAGCAAAATGGCGTGGTTACATCGCTCGTGAACTTCGGTTCAGAGTTGATAAAGCGTGGCCATGAAGTCTTCGTGTTTTGTCCAGAAACAAATGTGAAGGAATACGGCGGCATGGTGGTATATTCATACCCCTCGGTGAGTTTTAGACCATATCCAGAGTTCAAGATCGCTGTTCCAACGGGGAGTGACCGCCTCCCCAAGCTCGACATCGTGCATACTCACAGTCCTTTTTCGCTTGGAGTCTTCGGTTTGATGGCGGCAAAAAAACAGGCTGTGTCTCGCGTATCTACATTTCACACTATGCTTCCTGACTATGCCCAATATCTCTCTAGGTTTGGAAAGGGGATCTTCAGGAGGATTGCGTGGAGTTATTGCAGGCTCTACTATAACAGATGCCACAAAGTCATCGCTCCCAGCAATGCGTTGAAGAGAATTTTGTTGCAGCACCAAATCAAGAAGCCAATTACTATCGTGCCTACTGGTATCGATCTCAACTTCTTCAAGCCGATCGAAAAGAAAAAAGCTAGAAAAAAACTTGGCATCGATGATGAGCGAGTTTTTCTAATGCTCGGTAGGCTTGGATTCGAGAAAAATGTTGACATCGTGCTTCGTGCGTTCAAAGATGTTGATGCAAAATTGATTATCGCAGGTAGCGGACCTGCCGAGCGAAAACTCAAAGATCTAAGGAGGAAACTTGGCATCCAGAAAAAAGTTTCCTTTAAAGGCTATGTTCCTGAAAAATTGAAACATATCTACTACTCGGCGGCCGACGCGTTTGTAATAGCATCGACGAGTGAGACCCAAGCAATAGTCGTTGCGGAGGCCATGGCTTGCGGCACCCCAGTAATAGGTGCAAACTCGCTTGCGATCCCTGAAGTTGTGAGTAACGGAAAAAATGGTTACCTTTTTGAAGGGGGTGCTGTTGAACAACTTTCGGAAATTTTGAGATCCTATGAACCACATGATAAAATACAAATCCGCGCGCTAAAAACTGGCCGAAATTTTTCTATCGAAAAATGCACCGATAAATTGGAAAAATTTTACAAGAGTTCCTTGTAAACTTCGATAAGTTTAGTGATACTTTTCTTAATATCTCTCTCTTCGGCTGTTTTTCTTCCTCTCTCTAAGAATTTTCTTTGCAATTCATCGTCATGCCACAACTTTTCAAGTTTTTGCTTAAATTCATCGTAAGTTTTGAATAAAAATCCGTTTTCCCCATCCATCACTAGGTGTGGTATATCGCTACATACAACGGGGACACCAGACGACATCGCTTCAAGTGGCCCTAGCCCCTCGCACTCAACTTCGGGCGCTGATGCTAAAGCAAAGATTTTTGCTGCGGAATAGATATCTTTCAAATCTTCTCTTGGCATTTCAATGAAAATTGCTTCAGGATATTTCTGCTTAAGTTTCTCTTTCAATGGACCATTTGAGGTTAGGACAATTTTCAATCATAACTCAC
>JBGPSS010000052.1:0-7006 GCA_041490225.1 Hadesarchaea archaeon | reverse complement strand
TCCATCTCATCCGAAACTATCCCGATGACCACGCGCTCGCCAATTTCGAAGGCCTTCGCCAAAATCGCCACGTGGCCGTCGTGCAGGCGGTCGAAAGTTCCCCCGACGGCAACCCTCTTGAACTTCATCTAGCCAGCTCTCTCGCCTTTTTGGTCGCGGCCTTAACGGCCTCGATCATGGCCTCAGCTACCTTCCGCTCCTCCATTACCTTGAGCCCCTCGGCTGTGGTGCCGCCGGGCGAGCGGACCATGTCGATGAGCTCGTCAGGAGTTTTTCCGCTCTTCAACACCATCGCTCCGGCGCCCTTCGCCGTCTGCGCTGCCAGCTTTTCTGCCACATCCCTCGGCAGCCCTTCCTTGACCCCCGCATCCGTCAGCGCCTTGATGATTAAGTAGAAATAGGCCGGGCCGCTTCCGCTCAATCCAGTCACCGCGTCTACGTAATTTTCTTCGAGTTCGACCGCAATGCCCACCGAGCTGAAGAGTTTTTTTACTATCTCTTTGTCCTTCAGGCTGACATTTTTTCCTGGACAATATGCGGTGACCCCTTCACCAACTGCGCACGGCATGTTCGGCATCACCCTGACAACCCTGACCCTGGATCCGAGCTTGCCCTCGATGAGTTCAATTGGAATACCCGCTGCTATCGAGATGACCAACTTTCCGTCTACTAAATTTTTTATCTCATCCAGCACCTTTGAAACCTCTCCCGGCTTCACGGCGAGAAATATCGTGCCCGCTTTTTTCGCAATTTTTCTGTTATCTGACGTCACGACCATGCCCAATCCAGCCAGCGCCCTGAGCTTGCTCTCGTCCTTGTCGCTGGCCACGACGTCTCGCGCTTTCAGGGCGCCTGCGTCGAGGAAACTCCTGACGAGCGCTGAGCCCATCCGTCCTGCTCCAATGAATCCAACCTTCATGATATCACCACTTGATTTTACGGACCGCACGATTTAAGGCTCGCTACACATATGATGTCCTCACTGTCGGATATCTCCTCCGCGATGATAGGCTTCAGACCAACGGAGCTAGCCCAATCCGCAAGTTTTTCCGGGCTGTGTTTGTGTTTGAGGCTAGTCACGATCGCGACACCCCCCGACTTCAAAACTCTGGCTATCTCCTTCATCGTTGCAACCGGCTCC
This sequence comes from Hadesarchaea archaeon, assembly GCA_041490225.1. Classification (GTDB taxonomy): domain Archaea; phylum Hadarchaeota; class Hadarchaeia; order Hadarchaeales; family Hadarchaeaceae; genus DYFS01. The sequence continues at coordinate 5,865 of JBGPSS010000052.1, read as the reverse complement.
GGCACGTTCTGCAACAGCGTGACAGATACCACCACATCGAAACATCTATCATTGAACGGAAGATGATCTGCGTCCGCACACACAAGCGATGCCCCACATGTACGTTTTCGAGCGATGTCCAACATCTTCGCGGATGAATCGATTCCAACGACGAGTTTGCCCCGCCTAGCTAGTTCTCTTAAAAACATCCCGGTTCCACAGCCCAAATCCAAGATGCGCGCAGCACGTTTTGGCAAATACTTTTTCACGACTTCATATTTTTCCCACTGGATGCTAGTGTAACGTCCATCATAGATGTCCGCCGTCGAATCGTAGCGGCGCCTGAGGTCAAGTTTTCGTTCTGCCATCACTGACCGATGTGCGGCAAAACTTTTAACTTCATGCCCCAACTCGGTTTGATGTCATGCTCGAACGAGCTAAAAAACTAAGGGCCAAACTCGTCGCGATGGGGCTGGACGCGTTTGTTGCGGTCGGAAATGCGTATTACCTATCTGGGACAACTGCGTCTATTGCTGTGATCACCTCGAGCAAGGAACAGACGCTCATATGCAGCCGCCTAGAGTTTGACAGGGCAAAGGGAGAAAGTGCGATAAAAGACGTTGCAGCTTATTCTCCGCATCGAGTTCCGCTGCGTTCCGGTGAGAAGGTTCGCTTCGGAGAACTGTGGCTGGTGATAGCTGAGCGCCTTCACGAGCTCAACGCGCGCGAGATAGGTTTCGACGCGTTGAGGCGCGACCAACTGCGCAAGATGCGAAACTACCACGACGCCAACTACAGGGAGATGCCGAATCTCATCGCCGAAATGCGCATGATAAAATCTGCGCAGGAGATCGCTTGCCTGAAAAAATCTGCTGCGCTCGCCTCGCTCGGCATGAAGCGAGCAGCCGAGCTTATAGAAAAGGGACGAACGGAGTTGGAGATCGCGGCTGAGGTCGAGTATGATATGAGAAAAGCTGGATCCGATGGCATACCGTTCGACACAATCGTTGCATCAGGAAAACACTCTTGGCTCCCGCACGCTATGGCGACAAAAAAATGCTTGCGCTACGGTGAGTTGGTCGTCGTAGACCTTGGCGCCAGATATGAAGGATATGTTTCTGACATGACCAGAACTTTCGCGCTATCTCCGACGAGAAAACAATTGAAATTACTCGACACTATAAAGCGCTCACAAAAGGCAGCACTCGCTCGAGTCAGAGATGGTGTCCGCGCGAGCGATGTGGATGCAGCGGCGAGGAGAGTAGCCTCGCTCGCAGGGTACGCGAGGTTCTACTTGCACAGCACTGGACACGGCGTTGGGCTCGACGTACATGAACCGCCGAGCTTGTCGCCGAGATCAACGGAGATACTGCGGAGCGGCATGGTGACGACGGTCGAACCGGGCGCCTACGTCAGGGGAGTTGGAGGTGCGCGGTGGGAGGACATGGTACTCGTTACTAAGAGAGGACGTGAATTGCTTACAAAAATAAACATTTAAGTTTGTGTTTGATAACTATCTCAAAGGTGGATTTATGAAACGCGAGAAGTGGCAGAAGGAATTCAGCGGATGGTTCAACCAGATGCTGCGAGATGCGGACATCATGGACACCCGCTACCCAGTGAAGGGGCTCTACGTCTGGCTGCCATATGGGTTGAAGCTGCGCAATTCCGTTTTTGATATAATAAAACGTATGTTGAACGATTCTGGACACCAAGAAGTTCTCTTCCCGTTGCTCATCCCGGAAGATATTTTCAAGAAGGAGGCCGAGCACATCCGCGGCTTCGAGGGTGAAGTGTACTGGGTCACGCACGGTGGTCGTGACAAGTTGGACGTGAAGCTCGCGCTGCGCCCGACGAGCGAGACCTCTATCTATCCCATGTTCGCGAGATGGATAAGGTCGCATGCCGACCTGCCTATCAAAGTCTATCAGATAGTCAACATCTTCCGCTACGAGACGAAGATGACGAAGCCGATGATGCGCCTGCGCGAGGTTACGACATTCAAAGAAGCCCACACCGCACACAAGAGCTGGGAAGAGGCTGAGCAGCAGGTAAAAAAAGCCGTCGAAATCTACAAGCGCTTCTTCTACGAACTTGGCGTGCCATACGTCGTCACGAAGCGGCCGCCGTGGGACACGTTCGCAGGGGCAAAGTACTCGTTTGCCTTCGACACGCTCACGCCAGATATGAAGACCCTCCAAATCGGCACGATACACAACCTCGGCCAAAATTTCGCAAAAGTCTACGATCTCAAGTTTGAGACGCCCGATGGCAAGCACGACTTTGTGTATCAGACATGCTACGGTATATCAGAGCGGGTCATCGCGGCCGTCATGATGGTGCACGGCGACGATCACGGACTGTGCATACCGCCATCCGTGGCGCCTATACAAGTGGTCGTCATTCCGATTCCATTCAAAGAGGAGGCCCCTGTCCAACAGATTGCTGAGAGTGTTGTGAACGAGCTAAATTCCATCGGCATCAGAGCGCACTTGGATGCGCGCGACATCAGGCCAGGGAAGAAGTTCTACGACTGGGAGCGCCACGGCGTGCCGCTCAGGCTGGAGATAGGGCCAGAGGACGTGAAGAAGGAGCAGGTCGTCGCAGTCAGACGGGATACTGGCGATAAGCAGACGATACAGAGGACGGCGATCAGGGTCAAGGTGAGGCAGCTGCTCGACGAGATAAACGGAGACATGCGCACCCGGGTGTGGAAACTTTTCAATGGGATGATACATGACGCATCCGATGTCAAGAGCATCAAGCAAATCATCGAGAAAAAAGGCGGCGTAGTCCGCGTTCCATGGTGCGAGCATGAGGCCTGCGGCCAGACGCTCAAGGAGCAAACTGGCTTAGAAATTTTGGGTCAGGAGCTGGAGGGCAAGCAAGCTTCCGGCATCTGCCCGATATGTTCCAAGCGGGCGAAGAGCCGCGTGCTCATAGCTAAGACTTACTGATCGCCTCAGAAATTTCCTTGTCGGATGGGAATCCGGTCGGCCCCTTGTATCTTATTTTTAGGGCCGCAGCAGCGTTCGCGAACTGCGCGGCTTCGATGGCGTCGCGAGACTCTAAATATTTCACGAGGAAGGCCGCACCGAACACATCGCCTGCGCCTGTGAGGTCTTTTGCATCCACTTTCAGCGCCTTGACTTCGCTCAACTTTCCGTCGGCGAAAACCAGACAACCCTTCTCCCCTTGGGTTAGAATCGCCACCTTCGGGCCGAGCTCGGCAAGCTTTCGCAAACCTTCCTCGGCGTCGCCCTTGAGGGCTCCCGCCTCGTCCTTACCAACTTTGACGATATCCACATACTTTAGGAACTCTCCGAGGTCTTCGCGCGCCTTTAGTCTGACTTCACCACTCGCGCCTATTTCCCTGAATATCCCCTGTGGGTCGAACATCACCAAATTGGTGTCCTTCTTTATCGCTTTCAGGACATCGGGCGTTATCTCATCCGCGATCGGCGAGATGTAAAAGCCGCCAGCATCTTGGTATGCGTACGGGATGTCGTCTGGCGATATCTTGGGTGCCACGTGCGTGCATGCCTGCTTGCGGTTGCCAGCCTCGTCGTATGTGTTCTCGAACGTGGTCGTGTCTTCGCCAGCTATCAAGATGCCTTCCGTATCCAGCCCAAATTTGCTGTAGAGTGGCGGGAATTTATCCGGAAAATCAGCCCCAACCTTCGTCACTATACCTGCGCTTTTTTTCAAAGCTGCGAGCGCGAAGCCAGCATATGTAGGCGCACCACCGAGCGCATTCTCTATGACTCCCCACGGCAGAATGTTCACATCGATTGAAACGTGCCCAACGACGATAATATCAAAATCCATCATCTCTCCCTCCTTCCAGCTATGAAATCCTCGACGGCTTTCTTAGCATCCACGTCTGGCATTTGAACTGGTGGATGTTTAAAGAAGTATGCTGAAACTCCGACGAGCGGCCCAGCAATGCCGCGGTCGAGCGCCAGCTTCACGGCCCTCAGAGCATCGATCACGACTCCAGCGCTATTCGGCGAGTCCTCCACCGAGAGTTTAACGTCGATCGTCAGCGGGATGCCGCCGAACTTCTTGCCCTTCATAAAGATGTAACAGACCTTGTTGTCCTTCAGAAACGAGACGTAGTCGCTCGGCCCTATGCGCAGCGGCACCTCGTATGGTATCTGGCTCGACACCGCCTCGGTCTTGCTGATGCGCTTGGAGCTCAAGCGTTCCTCCTCGATCATGTTGAGGAAGTCCGTATTTCCACCAATGTTGAGTTGGTAGCTCTCCTCGAGCTTGACACCGCGATCCAGCAGAAGCCTCGCGAGCGTCCTGTGCAAAATGGTGGCACCAACTTGAGATTTTATATCATCGCCAGCGCACGGGAGACCTGCATCTTCAAACTTCTTCCCCCAGTCTTTCCCAGACACTATGAACTCTGGGATGCAGTTCACGTAGCCACAGCCCGCGTCGATAGCCTGTTGCGCATAATAACGGGAGGCCGCGTAGCTTCCGACCGGCAGATAGCTCACCAATATATCGGCACCGGAATCCTCCAGCACTTTTTTAACATTCACTTCTTTCTGTGTTCTATCTACCGGCACGACTGGCTTCAGGTATTTGCCCAGCCCATCGAGCACTGACCCCTTCATCACCTCTACCCCCAGCTTGGGCACATCGCTGAATTTGATGGTGCAGTTGGGCGGGGTGAATATCGCCTCGGCGAGATCTTTTCCCACCTTGTTCGCATCGATGTCGAAAGCAGCTACAAAATTGACATCGCGGATATGGTATCCGCCGAAGTTTACGTGCATCAGGCCAGAAACAAACTCACCCTCGCGCGCGTTTTTGTAATATTCTATACCCTGCACGAGCGAGGAAGCGCAGTTCCCTACGCCAACTATCGCAACATTCACTTTCCCCACGATTTCTCCCCCTTGTACTTTTGATATATTTCAAACTCTGATATAACTCAAAATTAAAACTTATAAGGGTTGCGGTCGAGTAGGATTTGGTGTCATCTTTGGCTATGCGGCGGTTAAAACGCAAGACAACGGTAGAGCTGCTTTGGCCCTATATCCTGAAATTGCTTCAAGAGAGGCAGATGTACGCGTACGAGCTCAGGGAGCAGATGGAGAAGAAGTTTGGGTGGAAGCCGCCGATGGTCACATGTTATATCGTGCTCTACAAGCTCCAGCGCGGGGGCCACGTTACGGCGGAGTGGAAGGAGCAGCGAGGCAGGCCGGCGCGAAAGTATTACAAGATCACCAAGAAAGGAAAGGAACTATCTGAAGAGGCAGATGGCTATTTCAAAGAGCTTTATGGGAAGCTTGTAAAGAAATCCTAGCGCAGGCGGCGGTAGGCGACAACAAGCCTGTGAATCACTGTGATGTACGAAAATATCGCCACCAAAATCAGCGCATACCCAGTTCGTTCGACCAGCGCGAATATCGCGAAAATCAGCATGCGCTCGGCCCGTTCAGCGAAACCGACATCTAACTTTCCAGTCCCAGCCGCTTCGGCACGGGCACGGGTATAACTCACCATGAAACCTCCCACTAACGCCAAAACACCAGCTGGCCAGCCCCATTGCCCCAGCTCCAGCGTCCCACCATATACGATCCCGATAATTATCGCTGCCTCCGTAAAGCGGTCCACGACGGAATCAAGAACCCCTCCGAAAGCGGTCACTTTTCCTGTAAAGCGCGCGACTGCACCGTCGATCATGTCGAAGAATCCACACACAAGCAGTGCGATCGCAGCGAAGCGTGACAAACCGTAAGCAAAAAGTATTCCTGCAATCAAGCTCACCACGAGCCCGATACAAGTTAGCACGTTTGGCGTGAACCCCGCGCGGGCGAACGCCTTGGCCACCGGCTCGAGTGCAGTGTCAACCTTGTCCCTGAGTCC
>JBGPSS010000051.1:0-7029 GCA_041490225.1 Hadesarchaea archaeon | reverse complement strand
GGAATAAATTGCCGATTCTGGAAGCCTTTGCGCGCCGCCAGCTTGCCGATCCTCACTTTTGTTCTCAAAACCAGAAAATAGAAGGGTAGTTTAAGGGTATCAGAGTGGTGCGGGGGAATAGGTTCAAGCCACCGTTTAAAACTACCGAAACGTGTTGAATTAATACTCGCATTACTCGCAATAACTTGGCGCATCTTCTTTCATGTATTGCGAGTAAAACTAATACAATCGGCCAACGGCCCAGCGAGTTCTACATTTTTTACATTTAAAGAACCGGGATAAATCAATGGCTTTTTGGCACGCAACAGAAAAATGATTGGGTGTAAAATGACCAACCGATAAGTTTACAGAACCCGCATGCAAGAAAAATCGCGAGGTGAACCGATGCCGAATCGACGACGTGATATGAACCTGCTGGCGGAAGAGTTCCTGGCCGGGCTGGGCGAGGCGGCGCCGCGGCCGTTCGTTCCCTCGCCTTTCCAGTCGAAGGCCCTCGGCTCGGTGATGGAGCGCGACACCGTCGTGGTCGCCCCCACCGGGAGCGGCAAGACCTGGATAGCCGAGCGCGCGATCGCGGAGTTCCTCGGGCGGGGCGAGCGGTGCTGGTACACGACCCCCCTCAAGGCCCTCAGCAACCAGAAGTACGACAGGTTCAGGGAGCTCTTCGGCGAAGGAAACGTCGGGCTGCTCACGGGGGAGCGGCGCGAGAACTCGCGTGCGCCCCTCGTCGTGGCGACCACCGAGATCCTCCGCAATTCCCTGTACGGTGGGGATGCGGACGTCGGCTTCGTGGTTCTGGACGAGGCCCACTACATCGCCGAGGAAGAGCGAGGCGTCACGTGGGAGGAGATAATCATTTTTATACCGTCCGATGTCCGTCTCCTACTTCTGTCCGCGACGATCGCGAACGCCGAAGAGCTCGTAGGGTGGATGAAAGAGGTACGGGGGAAAAGACCGGATCTGATCACAGTGGGGAGAAAGGAGCGCCCCGTGCCATTGCGCTACGGCATCATAGACCGTTTCGGCAGGCCCCTTCCGCTGGAGGCGGCCGGCAGACTGCCGCGCAGGAAGCTGGGACAGGTGTTCTGGCGGGGCTTCAATCCGGTTAGGCTGGTGCAGATGCTCCAGCAGCACAACCTTTTGCCCGCAATCATCTTCCTGCCGCGCCGGCGAGATTGCGACCAAGCTGTGCGCGCTTTCGGGGGTTTCCAGATGGACGGGCGCGGCGGGCGGAAAGGCGCGTTCTCGAGGCTGGCGAGGACTTTCCCGAGACTCTCCGAATACCCGATGGCACGATACTTGGTCGACGCTGGCGTCGCCTCCCATCACGCGGGCCACCTCACGGCTTGGAAGATAGCGGTGGAGCGGATGTTGGGAGAGGGGCTGGTGAAAGCCGTTTTCGCGACCACGACGCTGGCGTCGGGGCTCGATGTCCCGGCGCGGACGGTGGTGCTCCCGACCATGTGGGTTGGTGACCGCACCGGCGAACGTCCGCTTACCGCTCTGGAGTTCCACCAGATGACGGGACGGGCCGGGCGGAGGGGGATGGACAGAATCGGGTTCGTGCTCGTCGTGCCGCGCGGGCCGGGGGACTTGAGGCAGGCGATGGAGCTGGCGGAGAGCGAGCCGGAGGATCTCATGTCGGCCTTCCGCGTGCAGTACTACCAGGTGTTGAACCTGCTGGCCACCCGCAGCTTCGAAGAAGCTCTGACGATCGTGGACCGCAGCTTCGCTCTGTACCAGATGGCGCACCGAAGCCGCAAGCGGGAGAAGGCCGTGAGACAGAAGTTGGTCTCCGAGTTCAGACGCCGCGCGGCGATCATGCTGGAGCTGGGGTACTTGGACGAGAATTGGGCGTTGACCAAGACTGGCAAGTGGGGGGTGCTGATCAGGCACGGGCGCTCGCTGCTGATCGCCGAGGCCGTCAGGCGCGGGATGATGGACGGGCTCCCCGCCAAGGTGCTGGCAGGATGGACGGCAGCGCTCACGGCCGAACGCGCGCCCCGTTTTATGGTCGCGAGATTGGATTTGATGCCTCTCGAGAGGCTGGCGTTCGAGCTGGACGCGAGGGAGAGGAAGCATAGAGTGGAGGAGTCGGATTTCGGCGAGGTGTTCGAGGGCGATCGGGGGAGCACGGCGAGCGCGGTCGCTGGCGCGGTGTTCAGGTGGGCCGATGGGAGCACCGATTGGGCGGACCTCGTGGCCGAATCGGGGGGCGAGGAAGGCGATCTCCAGCGGATCGTCCTGCAAACGGCCGAGGTTCTGCGTCAGCTGGAAGACCTTCCGCTACCGATTTCCGAGCAGGCGAGGTTGGCCCGTCTAGCGATCATGCGCAAGCCCGTCGGCGAACCCTAGCCCGCAAATTTTGCACTTCATACCGTGCTCGATACATAACCACCTCGCACGGGCGGGACACTGATGAATGTGCCCATCGCACAACGCAGATACGGCTATGGGGAAGGATTTGAACCCCCTTTGCGCGCCGCCTTCGGGAGGCTGGGGGTTTGGGGGTTAAATACCAACCGACAAGTTTACAGAACCCAAATTGGACCGCTGGTGCGTTTCTCAAAATCCACAGAACCATCTTAAAAAACGCCAGAGAGGATGTATTCAACAAGGGGATTCGGCATGTTTCAGCTTAAATTTTTATTTAGGCCCATTAACAGGCTTGAAAACCGTTTTTCCGCCTTTTCTGGGATTCTTTTCCATACCATAACAGGAAGTTGCAGGGTTTCCCAAATCAAAAGAAGGCCAACACCTTTTCCCTGAAATTGATCGGGTACTTTCTCAGATACCTCTCAAGTTTTTTGCGGTCGATCCTCGTTTTGAAATTTTTCACCATGGATTTCTTCATCTCTCCAAAATAGACCATGTCCACGAACGTCTTTTCAACATCGCTCACGGGCAGAGAAAAATTGTCGTGTCTGTGGTGTTCATAGCCGAAGAAGTATTCATCGGAAATCCTCCTCACCAGCACGTTGTGCTCCATGACCTTTCTGATTCCGCGCCTCACCCTTCTGCTCGTGATTATTATTGGAGATGTTTCTTGCTCCCACAGGTTGTGAAAGCTCATCGCGTCCTGCAACCCGATGTAAGCCGGCTTCAAACAATACACTAGGAGGGAGGGGTCATCGTGGATGGTGTAGTATCCCCGCGTTATCCTCCTAACCTCGCCCCTCTTCAGGAGGTGGTTCATCGCCACGTAAGCGTAGTTTTTGTCGCCGATCAGCGCGGAGATCGACTGCAGGTTCGCGACCGGCGTGCTTTGGAGGAAATCCCTCACTTTTTTCATGTGTCCGCCGCTCATCTCACCCACCTTTCTATATATTCGAGCATGTCATTTTTACCTGGGATCGCCCCGAAGAGCACGAGTGCCTTGAGCTCTTTTTCGTCGATCGGTTGCTTAAAATTTTGGACGAGCTTCGAGAGCTTGGGTTTCACCGTTTCAGCTTTTTCCACCAGCCTCAGAAGGAAGAATACATCGTACAGATCTCTGATCTTTCTCCTCCCCAGATAAGCGTCTACCTTTTCGCCTATCATGGTCTCAGGATCCAACGTATAGACGCTCAACAGGTTACCCTCGTAAGTTTCGTATTCCTTCAAGACACCCTTGACGCGCTTGAAAATAGCCTCGAATCTTATCTCCACTTCCCCAAATTTCAATTTCGAATAGAGGGCGTTTTCTTTCACCCTCTTCTTGATCACCTCGAACCCGCGTTTTCCCAACGTTTCGAAAAATACTTCGATTTTTTTCAGGTCCCTTTTCACATAGACATCGATATCCTCCGAGAATCTGTTTCCCGAATAACAGCGCCATATGGCCGTGCCACCGTGCAGGACGCCGCGAGGGAACACGGGATAGAACGTCTCCATAGCTATGTCCTGCGCCATGGCGATTTCTCTGTGGCGCGCTCTCCTGATCTTCGAGTGCAATGGAATTCTTTTGGATTTTGTGGTGCCTTGCATAGCTTTTCACCACGATTAACTGAACTTATAATTATTTATAAGTTTGGTTAACTCTATACGAGAGCCAAAATCGCCGACTGTTCGCCGAGCAATCGCCATCCCCCTCACCCCCTTTTGATGACCATTTAAGCCCTTTGTGAGCCCATTAATAAAAAACAAACTCCTGAAAATGGTGACCACAAAAGAGCAAAGATAAAAAATGTGGTCACCTATATGACCGATACCGAAAGGTGCAAGGCGGTATGTTCCTCTGTTTTATCTTTTTTCCAAATCATAAAACTAAATATACCACAAGCCGAAACCATCTCGGAGGCCGGCCGATGATGAGCTTCGACGACATGGTGAAAGTTATTTTAGATCACGGAAAGTTGAGCCACGACGAGCTTATGTCCAAGATAAGGCAGAAGCAGGAGGAGCTCAGCGGTTTCATAACCTCGGAGGGCGCGGCGATCATCGTCGGGCGGGAGCTGGGCATCGAGTTCGGGAGGAAGGAGCCGGAGGTCAGGGAGCTGACGATAGACGACCTCACGGCCGGAATGTCGGGCGTGGACATCGTCGGGCGCGTCGTCCGCATATACGAGCCGAGGAGTTTTCAAAGAGTCGACGGCACCCCGGGCAAGGTCGGCAGCCTCATGATTCAAGATCAAACGGGCCAGGTACGGGCGGTGCTCTGGGACGACAAGGTTTCGCTGATCGAGGAGGGCAAGATCAACAAGGGCGCCGCGATCCAGATCCGGGGGGGATACGTAAAGAGCGGCATCGACCAGAAGCCGGAGGTCAACATCGGTACGAGGGGCTTTTTGTTCGTCGAGCCTGACGACCCGCGGGTGCAGAACCTGCCGCCGCTGATGGAGGCGAATGTGAGGATATGTGACCTGAATCCAGCGCTCGGAGAGGTCGACATCGTCGGCAGGGTTGCGGTTGTGAGCGAGCCGAGGACGTTCGATCGCCACGGGAGGGAAGGGGGGAAAGTTTCCACGGTCATGCTTATGGACGGGACCGGTTACGCTCGCGTCTCCCTCTGGGACGGGAAGGCGGAGCTTGTGCAAAACATAAAAAGAGGGGACATAGTGAAGCTCGAGAACGCGTCCGTCCGCCGTGGCCTGCGCGACCGGGCCGAGCTGCACGTTGGCAGCAGAGGACGGCTGGTACTGAACCCGCCGGAGGCTGCGGCAGCCGAGCTTCCGCCGTTGGTCGAGAAACCGCTGAAGATAGATCAAATTGAAACGGACATGCAGACGCTCGACCTCATCGCGAGGGTGCGGCGCAAGTTCAACGTTTATGAGTTCAAGCGGGACGACGGTTCGATGGGCAAGGTCATGAGCGTCATACTGGCAGATGAAACCGGGACCGTCAGAACATCATTTTGGGGCAATGCCGTCGAACTCGCGAAGAAGTTTTCAATCGGCGACATCGTTTCCATCCACAACGCATATACCCGCACGGGATTGGCGAGCAAGCCGGAGGTCCAAATTGGGAGCTCCACTAGCATCGATATAAATCCAGCTGGCGTCTCCGTCGGCGAGCTGAAGCCGAGCAGGATAAAGATCGGCGAACTCGAGGTCGGCATGGACGCGCTTGAGGTGATTGGCAGGGTGATAGAGGTATCGAGGGCTAGGGAGTACACGCGCACCGACGGCAGCAAGGGAAAGGTCGCGACCCTCGGGATAGGCGATGAGACGGGGACGACGCGGCTCTCGCTCTGGCAGGATACTGTCGATAAAGCTGAAAAAATAAAAGTTGGAGACGTCATCAAAGCGACGAATTGCTACGGCGCCCTCGGATTGTACGGCCAGCCCGAGCTGCACTTGGGAAGGCAGGGGAGCATCGATGTGAACCCGTCGATAGAGGAAGAACTGCCGCGGGCCGACGTGCTGTCGATGGCGATAGCCGCCCCGGAGCGCATAGAAATAGGGGCGCTCGAGAAGGAGGGCCTCAAGGTCCAGGTGCGCGGCACGATAGTCAGGGTCTTTCAGAGGAGACCGCTCTTCGATGTCTGCCCGCTGTGCGGCCGCAGCCTCGGCAGCATCGACCACAGCCTCCTGTGCGAGGAGTGCGGCAAAGTGGTCACGCCCGAGCATCGAGTCGTCGTGAGTTTCCTGGTCGAGGATGGCACCGGAAACATCAGGGCCGTGCTCTTCGGAAAGGTCGCGGAAAAATTGCTCGGCATGGACGCGCAGCAGGTGTTTGTACTCTTCAAACAGATTCCCGACATCGTCGAGCTCTACAACAAGCTCAATATATTGGGCAAGGAGGTCACGATCACCGGGACCACGCGCTACGACAAGTACTTCAATCAGCCTGAAATTAGGGCGAGTGATGTCGAGATCCCGGAGCCGAAACAGGAGGCGCGCGTGTTGTTGGAAAAAATAAAAGCATGAAAAACAGCACTAACGATGGATGTTGAACTGATGGAAAGAAAAACGCAATCGATCGAAAGTCTGCCGGGCGTCGGAGAGGCGACCGCGGAGAAGCTTCGTGAAGCCGGTTACGAAAATATCGAGTCGCTCGCCGTCGTTACTGTAGATGAACTCTGCGAAGTCGCGGAGATCGGAGAAGGTCAAGCAAAAAAAATCATCGCGGCTGCCAAAAAAGCTGCTGAAATAGGCGAGTTCGTAACTGCTGATCAAGTCCTCGAGCGCCGTAAGACGGTCGGCTGGATAACCACGGGCAGCAAGCAGCTGGACACGTTGCTCGGCGGCGGGATTGAGACTCGAGCGGTGACGGAGGCTTTTGGAGAGTTCGGTGCCGGCAAATCTCAGCTCGGCCATCAACTTTGCGTAAATGTGCAGTTGCCTCCGGAGCGGGGTGGCTTGAACAGCAGGGCGATATTCATAGACACGGAAAACACGTTCAGACCAGAGCGCATCATAAGTATGGCGGGTGGAGTCGATTTGGATTCGAACGAGGTGCTGAAAAATATTTTGGTCGCGCGGTCCTACAACACGGACCAACAACTCTTGATAGCTGAAAAGGCCGAGGATATCATCGAGAAGGAAAACGTGCGAGTGCTGGTGATCGACAGTTTGACCTCCCATTTCAGGGCCGAGTACACGGGGAGGG
>JBGPSS010000050.1:0-7090 GCA_041490225.1 Hadesarchaea archaeon | reverse complement strand
CACTCCAAACGGCAACTTCCCGCGCGCGTGACGCTGAAGCCTGTGGAAGTCCACAAAAATCCCTTGAGCCGTCTCTGGCCTCAAATATCCGACCCTTTTGCTACCTGGTCCGATCGTAGTTTTAAACATTGCATTGAAATCAAAAACTTTACCGAGTTCCCCACCGCAGTCTGGACAACGCACCTTGTGCTTCTTCATGAACTGCTCCATCTCCTCCTTAGGCATGCCCTCGATGTCCTTGCCCGTGGCCTCGCGAACCACGTCCATCACCCTGAACGCCACACCGCACTTTTGACATTCGACCATCGAATCTACGAAATGATCGACGTGCCCGCTGGCCTTCAGCACCTCTTCGGGCATCACGCTCGGTGAATCTATCTCAAAGAACCCTTCGTTGAACACATAAAACTCGCGCCACTTTTGGATTATTTTATTTTTTAGGAGAGAGCCGAGCGGTCCAAAATCGTAGAAACCTCCAGCTCCCCCATATATCTCGAACGATGGCCAGATGAATCCACGCCTCTTGGCGATATCCATCACTTTATCGCTTTTCTTCAAGGGCACCCACTCACCGAGTTCAAGAACGTTTACAAACCTAAAAAGCTACTTGTAGAGAAATCCGAAGCTACCTCGTTTTGTAAAAGAGTAGAGTGGGTTAACCTTGGGGAATTTGCCTAGCATACAACTTGGTCTTGCTGGATTCGGTACGACACATGATCGCTTTTAGCCAAGTTAACGTCGTGTGGGATGGGGCCTTTTGGTGGGTTTCTCTGTCCTGATCCTCCCGCGCCGTCGTCGATTATGTATTTTATGAGGAGGGCGTCCTAGACATCCGTTCCGGGGCTCTTCCCTAAAAAAGCCCTTTGCGCGCCGCCTGAGAGGCAGCGTAACCGAAATGGGCAAATACCACGCGTCAATAATCTATGAGGTAAGGAAATGAGGCGATGACCGGAGTAAAAACTAAAATCCAAAATATCGTGCTCTCTGTCACATATGAAGGCACAGAGTTTAACCTTGAGAAGTTGGATAGGTCGTTGGACGGCGCACGCTACGATCCGGAAAGCTTTCCAGGCGTAGTCTATAAATCAGAGGATCCTCGAGCATCGTTTCTCATCTTCGCCTCTGGCAAGATGAACTGCGTTGGGGCGAGGAGCATGGCCGACGCCAAGCTCGCGATAAAGAAGCTTACAAAGAAGCTCAAGAAGGCGCGCATAAAGATTAAATCCGAGCCAAAGGTCAAAGTTCAGAATATCGTGGCATCCGTTAATTTCGGCAGGAAGTTCGATCTCGAACGTATAGCTCGTAGTTTCGAAAACACTGAATATGAGCCGGAGGTTTTTCCAGGCCTCGTGTTCAGACTCGACGATCCTAAGGTGGTAATATTGCTCTTTGTATCAGGCAAGGGCGTATGCGCCGGGGCGAAGAGCGTGAGAGACGTAAACAGAGCAGCACAAAATATAAACAAAATCCTCCACTGACATTAGCGGCATTTTTTTATTACGTAAAGCCCTTTGCGCGCCGCCCGATGGAGGCTTGAAACGAAATCGGGTCAGAATGGCTTGATAACTACCAGGATCGCGCCCAATACCGCCACGATGACGACCACAACACCAACGTATACCAATGGGGAAGTTCCCCCATCAGTCGCCCCCTCACCGGCTGCTGCAGTTGCCGTGCACGTGGCGCTGTTTTCAACCGTGTTATTTGTCTGCGAGGTAACGGTGACTGTTATGCTGTCAATCGTGCCCTCTACCGCCCCCGATGGAATGGTCACGCTCAGCGTCGAGGCCCCGCTGCTTCCTGATGATATATTGAGTAGTGACGTCGGCGAGACACTTGGGAACCATCCGGCATCGTCTGTGACCGTCAAGGAGTAGTTGTCAGAAGCGTTGCCCGTGTTGTTGACCGTCACGGTGTAGGTCAGCGTGGCACCGTTGGCCCCGCTCTGGGAGTTCGGCGAGATCGAAACGCTGACTCCCATAGTACCCGTTGGACCTGATGCGATAATGAACTTTCTCGTCGCGTTCCAGTCCGTCACAAAATCGTCGTTCGTCTCGCTTCTCACCCTCCAGTAATAGACGCCCGGAGACAGATCGGGCGTGGTATAGGAGACGTTCTCTGTTGTGGTGTCAGCGATTGTACTGCTAAAGGTGGAAGATGTGGAAATTTGAATTCGATAAAAATCTGCAAAGGCGACTGGCGTCAGCTGGCTGTCGTCACTGCGGTCGCTCCAGACCAGGGGAAAACTGTGGAGGGTCGTGACAGCGGTATAACTTGAGCCCCAGTATTGAAGGTTGGGAGATCCCCACCCGCCCAGAGGGTTACTCGCCATTGAATTTATTAACTCCCAAAACGCCGCCTCCCCCCAAGCGTATGTCGCCTGGTCCGCGCTAGTCATGCCGTTCCAATAATTAACGTCAATAAAAGCCGGGGGTGTCTTCAGAACGTTAAAACTCCATGTGCTCGAGTAAGGGCTATAATTATTATAAGGGCCGCTGAGCGCCCTAACCCTCCAGTAAAATGTGTCTGCCTTGTCACCAGAAGTGTATACAAGATAATACAAATCGTCTTCAGACATCGTCCAGCTGGTTGCAGTAATGAAGGAGGGCTGATTGGTGGAGAAAACAGCCCAGTCAACCTGGTTCGTTGATTTTTCTAACATGTAGTAATTCGCTTCGGATGCCGCATTCCAGCTGAAAGTAATGGAGTCAATCGTGACTATTAATCCGTTCTGTGGAGACTGTAACTCCGGGGCAGGATAGGTCGTCGCCGCGCATATGCTTGTCGTTCCCACGACAACTAAAGCTAGGACGAGCACAAACAAGCTTGCTGTGATTTTTTTATCCGTATTCATCATCATTTATTGTATGCGCGTTGACACCATTAAAAGCTTTTTAGAAATGTTGCAAAATTAAAAATGTCTAATGGCTTAGTCTAATTTTGCGCACTTGGGGTTTCGGGCTTAAAATTTAACCTCTAGCCAGCTTGCCGATCATCGCTTTATTTGGGCATGAAACAAAAATAATGTGTAGGGAAAATGAGGTAACTCTGAAGCTACTTGTAGATTACTCAATCATCGCGCGCAGCAAATCTATATCTCTGATCATCCCGACGAGCTCGCCATCCGCCGACATCACTGGGGTCTGCTCGATCTTGTGCTGCTTCATCACTTCTGCACATTTGCTCACGGAAGTGCGCTTGGCTACTGTGACCAAGTCCTTCGACATGACATCCTTGACTGATTTATTTGGGAGCTTGATCTTTTTCTTGGTGATGTAAATTCTATCTTCGCTGTCCCAGGTCCAGCTATCCCCCTCGCTCCGCCCAGCCATTTGGCTCATCTTAGACTCCGTCTCGACCTCGCTCAACCCAATTATATCAGCATCGTCGACTATACCGATGAGTTTACCCCCTGCATCGATCACAGGCAACGCGCGGAGTCCAGCCAACGCCATTATCTCCACAGCCGCTCGGATTGGCGTCCCCTCCCATATCACCGCAAGCCTGGGCCGCATGTAATCGGAGGCTGGTTTGTCCAAACTCATCCCTGCGACAGCCCGATAAACTATATCTCTGACCGTGACTATGCCGACGAGTTTCTTTTCTTTGACGACGGGCAACCTCCGTCCACCGCTCTCGACCATCAAACGCGCCGCATCTTCGATCGAATTCTCAGGAGAAACCGATTGGGCGTCGCGATCGACCAGCATCCCCAGCTGCTCCTCATCGGAATGATCGAACAGGCCCCTGAGCGTCACCATCCCGACAAGCTCTTCGGTGCCCTCCTTCACCACTGGGACCGCACTCACGCCGAGCTTCCTCAATAAATCCAGCGCCTCGGCCCTCGTCCCAGGTACTTCAATGTATTTTACTTCAGCCGTCATGACATCCCTGACTTTCATTTTCACCCTCCGATATCCTCCTCCGAGTAACTACACAAAATATTCAAAAAATATTCAACTGCCAAGCTTAAATCTTTTACCATCTACCAAAATCGCACTTACATTATCGACCCTCGCTCGATTCACTAGCCCCGCATGCACATTTTTCAAACCTACCAAATTATGCCTCCGCGATAAGATAAGAAATGTCGCTGGGGCACCCTCCTGCAACGGTTTCCACGGCAAATCAAAAATGCTGAGTGGCTCGATCATTGCAGCACGCAAGAGTTTTCGCGCCTCCTCATCGCCGACTCCGTTGTCCTCTCGGCGCATGCATGCCCAATCGAACGAGAGCTCGCCGAACATATCTGGCTGGCAGACTGCTGCATTATCCGTGCCTATGCAAAACTTGACCCCAGATCTTGATGCTCTCAAAATCGGTGGTATGCCGACGCCGAGCAAGCTGTTCGCCCTGGCGCAGAAGACGACGGGGACGCACGCCTTCTTAAGCATGAGCAGATCTCCATCGCTCGCCCATGTGGAATGTATGATGAAAGAAGGCCGCAACTCCAAAGCCCGCTCGACTTCACTCTTCCCCGTTTTCTCAAACGAAAGTTCCTGGGCCTCCTCAGTCTCGGCAACATGGACACTACAGATCTTGCCGGCCTTGCGAACGTTGCGTGCGATTTCTTTGACCGCTGAGGGTTCAAACGCATCTATGGACGGTAAACCAACACCATCGCATGCGCGAAGCAAGTCATTCAACTCCGACAACTTGGACGGGCGCGCGAGGATCACGCTTCGAACCGGTGTGGTGGAGGCCCTCCGAAGGATTCTCACCCCTGCCAACCCTCCTTCTCGGAAGTCGCAGTGGGCCAGTGTGCCGCTTCTCAACATATCATGAATAATCGTACGAATCGTGCCGACAAGTTCTCGACCTGCTCCTTTGAGCTCACGAAACTTGGCGCCACGCGGCCCCACGACCTGGGGTTGTGATTTCCCAAGGTAGAGTTCCTTTGCGATCGCATCTGCTAGATGAGTGTGGGCGTTGACGAATGGAGGCAACACGAAACCACGCTTGATGTCGATGCCCCGATTACGTGGTGTTCCCTCGCCAATTTTTTCTATTTTGCTATCTTTGACCACGAGGTATCCGTGCGTGACATCTAGACCCTCGCCCTCCAATAATGTCGCATTGTAGAACACCTGTCGCACCATTTGCCCACTGTTATAGCTTAAAACATTCCCAAATATTAACTGAGAGCATGAGACTCGTAGTCTATAACGCTCGCGAGTGCGACCCGAAGCGCTGCACCGCGGTACGCCTGCATCGCGCTGGAAAGATCGAGATGACATACAATCTGGATGAGCTACCGTCGAAAGCCATTTTACTTGACCCATTCGCGCAGAAGGCCATTTCCCGCGCTGATGCAGCAATCGCGGAAAAACGTGGCTTGGCGGCGCTCGATGTCTCTTGGAACAAGATCAGGAAAATCGAAAGCGTTAGAAGGAAGATGGAACTGCGGAGTTTGCCGTATCTTGTGGCCTCGAACCCCACGCACTATGGCAAGCCGACGACGCTGAGCACGGCCGAGGCGCTAGCCGCCGCGCTCTTCATCCTCGGCGATCGTGAGCGGGCAAGAGAGATTCTCGCTGGGTTCAAATGGGGACCAACTTTCTTCGAGCTAAACAGAGAGCCGCTAGAAGCCTACGCAGCTGCAACTAACAGCGCGGAAGTTGTTGAAGCGCAGCGCCAATTCATGCCGTGAGTTTTTGACTTGGGAAAATGCTTAAACCATACGATTCACAACAAAGGATGGTGCTAATATGAGCAAACGAGGAGAGATGCCGGCGACTGGGGCTGGCTTGATTCGTTATTTCAAGGAAGAAGCCCACGGCTACAAGATATCTCCAAAGTTAGTGCTTGGTATAGCGATAGGTCTGATAGTTTTCGAGGCGATCCTGCGGATGGGCCTCGGCCAAGCCCTCCTCGGATTTTAGAAATTTCCGCTAGCCTCAATTTCTTCTAGTTTCTGAACCCTCTTCGCGGTCAACGGGTGGGTGGAGAAAGCCTCAAGAACGCTCGCGCCACGGAACGGGTTGACGATGAACAGGTTGGATGTAGCAGGGTTGCCCTTCGTGAGCGGGCGATTCTTCGCGTGCTCCTCGAGAGTCTTCAACGCGCTCGCTAGTGCCTTGGGTTTATGAGATATCTTAGAGCCCTTGGCATCCGCCTCGTATTCTCTAGTCCTCGAAACTCCAAGCCTTATCAAAGTCGTCGCAAATGGTACAAGAAATACTGCAAGCAATGCGACCGTCGCCACTCCACTATCCCTTCTGTTGGAAAAGGCCGCAAACCTGCCGGCAATCGCCACGTACGCGATGACACCCGCCACCATGGCTGCGATCGTGCCGATGAGCATGTCGCGGTTCTTTATGTGGGCCATCTCGTGGCCCAAGACTCCCTCAAGTTCTTCCTTGTTCAAAAATTTTTTAGCTCCAGTTGTGACGGCGACGACCGCGTGGGATGGATTTCGTCCGGTAGCGAAGGCGTTCGGTGCGTCCATCTCCACGATAGCGACCTTCGGCTTTGGCAACCCGGCATTCTTCGACAATCGCCCGACGATTTCGTGAAGCTCCGGCTCCTGAGACTCGCTGACCACCTTCGCCTTGTAGAGCTTCAACACCCACTTGTCGGCATAAAAATACACGAAAAAGTTGAGGGACATCGCGATCGCGAAAGCAACCGTGAGCACCAACATCATGGATACGTTTAGGAAGTACCCTATAGCCAGGCTTACCGCCAAGAGTAGCCCCGTCATTAGACCCAAAAGCATAGTAGTCCGAAAAGCTGCTCCCATTTTTATCATCTCTATATAAATACAATCACGCTTAAAAAACTTCCTCAAGACTATCCAACGAACTTGATTGACTTCCCCCCCTCTCCTTCTTTTTTATGGGTGTTCAAGCGAGGATCGGCAAGCTGGCTAGAGGTTAAAATTTAATCCCCCAAAACCCCAAGGCGCGCGCAAAGGGCTTTATTTATTCTGCATTATCCTATTGCAAGGGGTAGTATATGACAATCTCAAGTTCTAAAATAATCATCCTCTCGCTTATTTTTGCGATCGTTCTATCACTGACTATGTCAACAGTAACGGCGGTTGTATTTTCGGGGCAGGAAAACGCTGCTGAGAATGTCGATGGGATCT